>JBFHPZ010000210.1:0-5165 GCA_041592495.1 Gammaproteobacteria bacterium
CCGGCTTACATTGATATGAGTCTAGTAAAGCGGATAGATAATTATCAATTGGTGTACCTGATTACTCGGGTTTGTATTTTTTGGTTGCTGCCAGAACTTCTTCGGCATGACCATCTACTTTGATCTTGCGCCGTTCTTGCGTGTGAAGGTGACACGCAATCAATTGTGCCGCAGGCACACCGACCTTTGAATGGCGCATTCTGATTATTCGGGCTTGTACTTTTTAGTAGCCGACAGCACTTCTTCGGCATGACCATCTACTTTAATCTTGCGCCATTCCTCCCTTAACACCCCCTTGCTATCGATCAGAAAGGTGCTGCGCTCAATTCCCCGTACCTGTTTGCCGTACATGTTTTTCATCTTGATCACATCAAACAGGGCGCACAGGGTTTCCTCTGCATCGGATAGCAATTCAAACGGGAATGCCTGCTTGGTCTTGACGTTGTCGTGGGATTTGATGGAGTCCCGTGAAACACCCAGCACAACCGTTTTGGCGCGTTTGAATTTACTGTGATGGTCACGAAAATCCTGGCCTTCACGTGTACAGCCCGGGGTGCTGTCCCTGGGGTAAAAATACAATACGACATTTGAGCCCTTCAGGTCTTTCAGGCTGATGTTGTGACCGCCGGTGGCGGGCAAGTTGAAATTGGGTACTTTTTTACCGATTTTTAGTTCAGCCATGGGGGGCGCTCCGGTTAATTTGTTTTATCCTTTCAAGGGTTCGAAATCAGCGTCGAGGTTGCGTTCGTCGCACAGGCTGATGAATTCATCGCGTAATTTGCGTATGGCGGTATCGCTGGGTATTTCCACTACCATATTGACCGCAAACATCTGGGTGCCGGTATGGGGAGCGGGGTAGCTCTCTGTGTCCAGGTCCTCGATATTGATATTATGCTGGGACAGAAATCGCGCCAGGCGATGAACAATACCCGGGTGATCCATGCCAATCACACGGATACGATAGGGAATGAGGCCCCGTTTCGATGATTTCTTTCGAGTGGGTTTGATCAACAGGTTGAGTTTCAGTGTCTCTTCCAGCCGCTCTTTCTGTTGCAGGAATTTTTTGTTGGCGTCACTGCTGCCGGAGATGAGTAGAATAATGGCAAATTCGCCACCCAGGACACTCATGCGGCTGTCTTCGATATTCAGATCATTTTCGAGTAACACTGAAGAGAGGGAGTCAACCAGTCCGGGACGGTCTTCGCCAACGGCGGTGAGTACTACATAGTCGTTCATTTTTTAAAAGTCTTTTAAGATTGAGATGGCAAAAGTGTAAACCATTGCTGATCAATTGTCTGATGGGATTATGCGCCGGAATTATCCCACAACAACGCCTTGTAAACACCGTTGTTGCCAAGTACCATGTCCGGCTCTATTTTGGGAGAAAAAGCATGTTTCGTGGCAGTATGGTGGCATTGGTTACGCCCATGCATCCAGATGGTTCCATTGATTTTGTCAGCCTGGCCAGGCTGGTGGATTTCCATATTGAAAATGGTACCTCGGCAATTGTTTCTGTCGGCACCACCGGTGAATCGGCCACACTGGATGAGCATGAACATTGTGATGTAATACGCCGCACCGTGGAAATGGTAAATAACCGTATCCCGGTTATTGCCGGTACTGGCGCCAATTCCACGACCGAAGCTATCAGTCTGACGCGTTGCGCCATGGAAGCGGGTGCGGATGCCTGTCTACTGGTGACGCCTTATTACAACAAGCCTACCCAGGAAGGGCTTTATCTGCATCATAAAAAGATCGCGGAAGAAGTGCCTATCCCACAGATTCTGTATAACGTACCTGGTCGCACCGCCTGCGATATGTTGCCCGAAACCGTAGGACGTCTGTCTGAAGTGTCGAACATAGTTGGCATTAAGGAAGCAACCGGTAACCTGGATCGTCTACATCAAATCAAAAAACTTTGCGGTGATAATTTCGATTTATTCAGTGGTGATGATGCCACTGGTACGGAATTCATGCTGCAGGGTGGTCACGGTGTTATTTCTGTCACCAATAACGTTGCACCCAAAGCGATGGCGGACATGTGTGCTGCTGCTCTGGCCGGTGATCGTGAACGGGCAATGGAACTGAACCAGCCTTTGCAGGGTCTGCATCAGAAGTTATTTGTCGAGGCAAATCCGATACCGGTGAAATGGGCATTACATGAAATGGGTATGATCCCGTCAGGTATACGTTTGCCATTGACTGTTTTATCCGAAAAATATCATGAAGAAGTGCGCGCAGCCATGCGTGCAGCAGGCGTCATTTAATGTACAAATTGCAGATGTATAGAATTATTTTTTTGAGTGGTGCGGTGTTGTTAGCAGCCTGTAGTTCCGATGGCGAACAACGACCGGAATATCTTGATAGCCAGACCGTGAGTGGATTGGAAATACCGCCACAACTGACCGGTCCCAATGGTGCTGATGAAATGCAATTGCCACAGCCTTCCGACAAGGCCATGTTGTCATTCAGGCAACGTGAAGGCATGGAAGGCAAAATGGTAGCGCCTGTATTCAAGGGCATTACGCTTAAATCTGATGAAAGTGGTTATTGGCTGGAATTTGAAAAAAATGCAGATACGCTTTGGCCCGTGTTGCGTAATTTCTGGGCCCATGAAGGTATTAAACTGGATCGTGATGAACCCATGTTGGGTTTAATGGAAACCGAATGGGTTAAGGAATATCAGATCAAACGCGATGCCTCATTTTTAAAACGCGTATTCAATATGATATCTGCAGATTTCATGGATAAATTCCGTCTACGACTGGAACGCGTGAACAATCAACTAACACGTGTTTACATCAGTCATCGTGGCCTGGAAAAGGTGATGCTTGAAGAGGGAGCTCGCTGGAAATCCCGCGAAACGGATCCGTCACTGGAAAAGGAAATGTATTATCGGCTGGCTTTGTTCGGCGGTATGAGCAATGTGCAGGCAGATGATATGTTTGCTGCCTATGTTCCCTATCAATCCAGAGTGCGTGTGCTGGATGAAAACCAGGGTAGTTTTGAAATCACCGGCCAGGCTGATTTTATCTGGCAAAGATTAGTGCTGGCGGTTGATCGTTTGGGTGCTGAAATCATTGAACAGGATAAAGCCCTGGGACAAATGAAAGTGCGTGTCATTGGTGAAAAATTGCCCCAGCCTGAACAGGAACCGGAAGTGACAGGTGAGTCCGGCTGGATATGGACAGACACTACCAGGAAGAATGAACCAGAAGTGGTAAGTCAGGAATATGATGGCCCGGTCGATACCACGGTAATCATCAAACTGCAGGCACTCGATGGTAATACCCGTATGCAAGTCAGTGAAGATGATGGTAGTGCTATCAAAGGCGGTCTGGCCTTGCAGTTCAAAGCCGGACTGGTGTCAGTTCTTAAATAATCAATCATCTCCAACGACTGGACAAAGACTGCAGCTTTTATAAAACATAATAATACTTAGCTGCAGTCTCCAGCCGCATTTTTTCAGGGATAAATCAGAAACAGCGTTCACTTTTGTCTGAAATCATAAGGGCACAATATGATACGTTTTTTGATTGCGTTATACGCATGCTTCCCCCTGCTAGCATTTTCTCAACAACCTTTGCCGAATTATCCCATCGATAAAATCACCGAGCATACTTACGTTATTCACGGACCCACAGATACGCCCAATGCCGATAACCTGGGTTTCATGAACAATCCTGCCTTTATTGTCAGCGACAAAGGTGTGATTGTAGTGGACCCGGGTTCCAGTGAAGAAACCGGTCGTATGCTGATGCGCCAGATTAAAACCATCACATCAAAACCCATTACGCACATCTTTAATACCCACGTGCATGGTGATCACTGGCTTGCCAATGATGCAATTCGTCAGGTGTATCCGAATGTGCTTGTGATGGCCGATCCGCGCATGATTAAAAAAGCAAAAGCCGGTGAAGGGCAAAGTTTTCTTGATATGCTGCACCGTCTTACCGAAGGCGCAACCCAGGGTACAAAAATCATGTTCCCGACAACTGAAGTGAAGCATGCACAGGAGGTTTCTATTAATGGCTTCACCTTCCGTATGCATGTTGTCGGCAAGGCGCACAGTGATACGGATGTCATGATCGAGTTTGTGGAAGACTCGCTCATGTTTACCGGTGACAATGTCAGTTTTAAACGTATTATTCGACTGGATGATGGCAGTTTTCGCGACAATATTGCAGCTTGCGATTATGCGATTGATTTAGGTTTAAAACATTATGTGCCGGGACATGGCCCAAGCGGTGATGTGAATATTGTGAAGGCACAGAAAGATTATCTGGATATTCTGTATGCCGAAACCGGAAAATATTACGAAGATGGTTTGAGTGATTTTGAAATGAAGGATCAGATCGTTGCAAGATTAACAGATTTTCATGACTGGAACGGTTTCGATGAGCAGGTAGGCAAGCATATCAGTCTGGCCATACTGGAAATCGAAAGAGCTGCATTTCAATAATGGTTTCATCTCCCCCGTGTGTCGGGGGAGATTTTTTTATTTATTTGTCCCTGGCTTTGTCATTAATGATCATAGCGTAGGCTGAATGATTATGAATGGATTCAAAGTTTTCTGATTCCAGAACGTAGGACACAATGCGTTCATCTTCATTAAGACGGGCTGCAACATCGCGCACCATGTCTTCCACGAATTTCGGATTATCATAAGCACGTTCGGTAACGTATTTTTCATCTGGACGTTTGAGCAAGCCATAAAGTTCACAGGATGCTTCTTTCTCCACAATATCGATAATATCTTCAATCCAGACAAATCCGTTGGTGCGAACATTTACCGTGACATGGGAGCGCTGGTTGTGTGCGCCGTAATCGGAAATTTTCTTGGAGCAGGGGCAAAGACTGGTCACCGGCACTACGACCTTGATGGATACACAGTTCTTGCCGTTCTTGCGTTCACCAATAAATGTTACTTCATAATCCAGCAGGCTTTGTACGCCGCTCACAGGTGCGGTTTTGTTGACGAAATAAGGGAAGCTCATTTCGATATGGCCACACTCGGCATCTAGGCGCTCGGTGACTTCTTTCAGCATTTCGCGGAAGGATTGCACCGTGAGTTCCCGTTCGTGGCTGTTCAGGATTTCCACGAAACGTGACATATGTGTGCCCTTAAAATGATGGGGCAGGTCGACATACATATTAAAGTTGGC
>JBFHPZ010000211.1:0-5149 GCA_041592495.1 Gammaproteobacteria bacterium
ATGCCATCGATGATTTCATTTGCATGTTCACGCATGAGCTGATCGTCGCAGGTTAAATAGGGCTCGCATTCAGCGGCGTTAATCACCAGCTGTTTTAATTTAAAGCGTTTGCGTAAATTTAATTTAACGGCAGATGGAAATGTGGCGCCACCCATGCCGACGATACCCGCTGCTGCTACACGGGTTGCAATTTCATCCGGGTCCAGACTAAAAGGATCTTGATAAGGGAGTGTAATATCTATCCAGCGTTGATCACCATCCGGTTCGATAATGACGGTACGCACAGGCAAGCCTGATGGATGAGGCGCAGGGTGTTTACCAATCGCAATAATTTTGCCGGATGTAGGCGCGTGTACCGGTGCAGAAATTACGCCCTGACTGTTGGCTAATAATTGTCCCTTGAGAACAATATCACCACGTTTGACGATGGGTTCTGCCGGTGCGCCAATGTGTTGTTGTAGCGGAATAAATAATCGATCTGCCAGCGGCACAGGCGAAATACTGCAACCCGCAGTTGCCTGTTTGTTTTCATTGGGATGCACGCCACCCCGAATTTTAAAAAGTTTTATATCTGCAAGTCCCATTTATTTCATCTCAGGCGGCAATCGCCGGTTTGGGCCAATACCAGTTCTGTAAGGTCCTGGGTATCGGACGCATCGCAATACATTCAGTGGGACACACTTCGAAACATTTTTCACAGCCAGTGCAGGCATCACTGATAACTGCATGAATTTGTTTGGCGGCACCGACAATGGCATCGGTGGGACAACGTTTAAAACATTTTGTACAGCCTATGCACAGTTCTTCACGAATCATGGCAATCATCGGTTCCTTGTCTTCCATGTTTGAAAGGTCAGCACTCACACCCAGTTTTTCGGCGAGTTGTTGCGCGAGGCTGCGACCACCGGGAGGGCAGAGGGTGATACTGGCTTCACCTTTCACCAGTGCGGATGCCGCCGGTGTACAACCGGGATAGCCGCACTGACCACATTGCGAACCCGGAAGCATGGATTCAATTTCCGCTTCCAGCGGATTGCCCTCAACGGCGAAATAGGAAGAAGCTGCGCCAAGCAGAACGCCTAGCGTTAAACCAAGAAGAGTAAGAATAATAATGGCAGAAAACATAACTACTCCTTCACTAAGTGGTGAGGCCGGAAAAGCCCATGAAAGCCAGTGACAGCAAACTTGCAACAATGAATCCAATCGGTGCGCCGGCGAAAGCGGCCGGCACCTGCATCAGGGCGAGGCGTTCACGTAAACCGGCGAACACCACCATCACCAGCGTGAAGCCCAGTGCGGAACCAAAACCGTATAACAAACTTTGAATAAAGGAATGCTGTTCCTGAATGTTCAACAGTGCTACGCCCAGTACCGCACAGTTAGTGGTAATCAGCGGAAGAAAAATCCCCAGCACCTGATACAGGGCCGGTGACATTTTGCGCACGACCATTTCGGTGAACTGCACTACCGCCGCAATCACCAGAATAAAAGTGAGTATGCGCAGAAACCCCAGATTCAGCGGAGTCAGGATGTAATACTCCAGCAACCAGCTGGCAGCCGCGGCCAGAGTGAGTACAAAAGTGGTGGCAAAACCCATGCCCAGGGCCGAATCCAGTTTGTTGGATACCCCCATGAACGGGCAGAGTCCAAGAAACTTCACCAGTACCACGTTGTTGACCAGTGCTGTTCCAAGCAGTAACAGAAAATATTCGGACATGCTGCAAACCTGAATAAAGCCGGATGAATTAAGTTAATCAGCTTTTTGCATCAAGCATGCCAGCCGCAGGAAAACAGCTGGAACATACAGAAATCGGCCTTCACAGATAAATACGCCCACATTTAGTGCGTGATTTATTGTTGCAAAGCAAACATTGCTTTAAAGCTGTGCAGACTTATGTCGTAAATGCGACAAGTTGTGGTGATGGGTTCACACGCAATGTGGTTAAACTGATTACGTCTTATGTTTATGAAATCCTTTTAATCCATGTGTTTCATCCGTTTTAACCCCGTTTTTATCAATTCAAATGTTAGCCAGGGTTTCTCCAGTCATGTGCAAATAAATATCTGAGTAAAATTGTCGGGTATGAACATTGCAACAGGTATTAACAAATAGCAGGCAGAGGTAAATGGCAGTTATGAAAGACACAAGCCGTTGTATCAGTTTGTCATTACGGCATGCTTTTAACCGGAATGACGATCTATCTGGCAAAGCTGTTTTAAGTAATTACCAATCCAGACACAGGTGGTTTTGAATTGTCTCAACTTAATACAACCAGCTCTAAAGAAAAAATGGCAGCGGCCCTGGGTGAATTTTTATCTTCACCCCCTGCGGGTATTCCTGCAGAAGTGTTCGAAGCCTTTGGCCGTACGGTAAAAACCGACGATGGTATTTTGCCGCCCTGTGTTTTCATTGAGGCCGTTGAACAATCCTCGGTGGCCATTTCCATTACCGATACCAATGCCAAGATCCTGTATGCCAATCAGGCGTTCGAGAAACTGACCGGTTATAAACCGGAAGACGTGGTGGGTAAAAATCAGTCCATACTTTCCTACAAGGTAACGCCAATAAAAGTGTACCAGGACCTTTGGGCGCATCTGCTCGATAAAGTTTCCTGGAACGGCGTACTGATTAATAAACGTAAGGATGGGCAACGTTATCTTGCGGATTTAACGGTTGCACCGGTGCTTGATCAGAATGGTCAGACCATCTACTACCTGGCATTGCATCGTGACGTGACCGAGGTGCATGAACTGGAACGCAAGGTGCGTAACCAGAAAGTGTTGATTGAGTCTGTCGTCGATGCGGCTCCTGTGGTCATGGCTCTGTTAAACAATGAAGGTAAGGTTCTGCTGGATAACCAGGATTATAAAAAACTCATGGGTGATTTGCGTGGCGTTGAACCCGCTAATTTTTTCCTGGAATCCTTATCGGAAGTGATTGAGTACGACAGAAAATTACCCTGCGATCAACGTAAAGGATTTATCAATCGTGAAATCGGTTTAAAAAACAGTCAGGGTATTGAATCACGCTGGTTTAATTGTTCCGGTGTCTGGGTAAATGAAAAAAATATAACTGCGGATAATTATTTTACCGACACAGATGAATGTTGTTTATTACTGGCGGCCAATGAAATTACTCAACAGAAACGCCAGCAGAATCAAATTAAAACCAATGCCATGCGTGCATTAATGGCAGAACAACAACTGGTGCATGGCATGCGCGAAACTTTATCCGGCGCCATCTATCAATTACAGGCGCCGTTGAACATGGCATCGGCTGTGGTCAGCATGATGGAGCGTCGTCAGGGCAAGAATAATGATGTCAATGCATTCCAGTCTGCTTTAATGGAAGTGATTCGGTCCGGTGAACAGGTACTGGAAAGTTTACAGCAATCCTTGCCGCCGGAAGATCGTGAAGCGGTCGCACTGGTGAACATGAATGAAGTCATCAAGGATGTGATCGATTTATCCATTCACCGTCTGCTGGAAAAAAGTGTACTGGTGGATTGGGAGCCAGAATCCGAATTACCTTACATTAACGGCCGTTGCTATGCCTTACGCACTTTATTCAAACAACTGCTGGATAATGCCATTGATGCTATCGATGAACCGGGCTGTACCCGTCGTGAAATATACATACAAACCTTACATGTTGATGATGCAGTAGAAGTTGTTATCCGCGATACCGGTCCCGGTATTCCTTTAAACAAAAGACATTCCGTTTTTGAGCCATTCTATTCAGACTGGCAACATATAAAAGGACGACCAGGTATGGGGCTCACCATAGCGATGGAAATGGTACAGAAACATTACGGCACAATTGAAATCGACCCCCATTATCACACCGGTTGTTCTATTCGAATTCGACTGCCGATTAATCCGTCTGAGTTTTTAGGCCAGGAAGAAAGCTAATGAATACTGTAGTTAACCTGGATAAAAAAGATGCAGCTCGTTTTTCACTGGTTCAGGCTGAACTGGAAACACTGTATCGCGTGAGCCAGGTATTAAGTAAATCCATCGATCTCGAACAAACCCTGGCAGAAGTGCTCAAGTTGCTGCACGATCAGGGCCGTTTATTTAATGGCATGGTAAGCCTGCTGGATGATGAAGACAGCAAAGACCTGATGGTATCTGCCGTACATGACAGCACAGGTATGGTGCCCATCAAGTCAGTGCGTTATCAACCCGGTGAAGGTCTGGTTGGCATCATCATGGAAAACTCCGAACCTATGGTGGTGGAACGCCTTGCAGATGAGCCGCGATTTCTTGGCAGGCTGGGTGTTTATGATCGTGAACTGCCATTCATAGGCGTGCCCATCAAAATTGACGAAAAAGAACCCGTCGGCGTGTTCGTTGCACAACCACCATCCGGTGGTGAATTGTTGCAGGAACAGGCGCGTTTTCTGGAAATGATTGCCAACCTTGTCGGCCAGAGTGTCAGCTTGTCACGTAAGGTGGTGAACGAACGCCGCGCACTGGAAGATGAGCGTGACAAATTGCGCCGGGAAGTCAAAGCAGAACACGGTTTCAAAAGTATTGTCGGTCACACTGCCGTCATGCGTCGTGTCTTCGAACAGGTCAGGCAGGTCGCGAAGTGGAATACTACGGTGTTAATACGTGGCGAATCCGGTACAGGTAAAGAACTCATTGCCAATGCCATTCATTACAATTCACCTCGCGGCAACAGTCCCTTTGTCAAACTTAATTGCGCAGCCTTGCCGGATAACCTTCTTGAGTCCGAATTGTTTGGTCATGAGAAAGGTGCGTTCACTGGTGCAGTTACACAACGTAAAGGCCGTTTCGAAATGGCCGATACCGGAACACTATTTCTTGATGAAATCGGTGAAATATCCCCGACATTCCAGGCCAAGTTGTTGCGCGTATTGCAGGAAGGTGAATTTGAACGCGTCGGTGGCTTAAAAACCATCAAGGTCGATGTGCGCATTATCGCCGCCACCAATCGCGACCTGGAAGCAGAAGTCGAACGTGGCGAATTCCGTGAAGATTTATATTATCGACTCAATGTCATGCCCATCAATATGCCATCGCTGCGCCAACGTGTTGAAGACATACCGGATCTCGCACACTTCCTGGTGGAAAAAATTTCACGCAAGCAGGGCAGGCCACTGAGTATTATGGACAGTGCCAT
>JBFHPZ010000212.1:0-5074 GCA_041592495.1 Gammaproteobacteria bacterium
GCATCGGCAAAACGTTGCGGATATTTTTCCTGATTGCCCAATCCGTAAAGCGCAATCAACTTGTCGGATAAGTCGACATTTTCAAGCTGGGGTAAAAATTCTTCCCAACTACCTGCGCTTACGCCGGTGGATATGCCTGGCGGAACGCCTTCACCATAGGTGGGTGTACCGAGTATGAGAACAGGGTAGGCCAGCATTTCTTCAATGGTGATGCGGTTAACATTCAGCGGTTTGTCGGCCAGATCGGCGCCCAGTACTTTTGAAATCTTTTTGGCGATTAAGCGGGTTGTGCCCGAGTCGGTTCCGAAGAATATGCCTATTTTATTCATGTTCTTACCTTTGTGTGTATTAATGACGGCTCTGGCTTTTTTCCGGGCCGATGAATTTCTGTAATGCGCTACGCCAGTGTTCAACATTAAAGGGAACGCCGTTACTGTTGAAAAATAGTTCGGCATTTTCAATTACGTCTTCCAGCACCATGGCGACATAATAGGGTGCCTGTTCCGATTGGGTGATGTGTTCCGGAACGGCTGTCTCGAAATACAATGTTTTGTTGTCATCGTTATAACCGCCCATACGCATACCACTGAACAGCGGTTTATCATGTTTGCCGGGTAACATGAAGGTGATATCGAGAGTAGGTGCTTCAGGTAAACGACCATGTCGCTTTTCTATGGCGATATGAGATGCCAGAAATGTAATGGCATCATCAATCGCACTTTTACTGAGTTCATTACCCGGGGTGTTCATACTGATGTATAGGCTCATGTGCTCATCTCCTGTGGTCTGCTGGCATTATTACCAGCAAGTATCAAACCAACTATGAAAACTTCTCTAATTCCTCCCGCAGCATTTGCTTATATGTCTTCATTACCGGCTTATCGATGACCGATTCTGCATGTACGCGCAACTTGTGAATGTTCAGCATGACTTCATCCGTTGGCTGATAACGGGCGCTTTCAATCGTTCGATGAACTTCTGGGCCGAGTGCATGACCTGATTGGGTTTTCAGGATGTCATACAGCATGACCACCGCGTGTTTGGCTATGGATTCCATTTTGCATTTTTGATCGAGTATCTTGAGAACCACCGCTGTTGTGCAATCGATATCCGATGCAGTAAAACGCATGCTATTGGCCCAGTTCGTAATCTGTTCCTCAGTTGCCATCACTTAATGTCTTAGTCGTTACTTGTATATCTGGATTGCAATTTTCGATCCATGTTGAATTGGGGTGGTTTTCGGTATTTTTCCTGTGACTTTGTCATGATTACAACAAATTCATCTGACGGCTGATGTCGCATATTGAACAATATTCATGGATTACCAGGTTTCATTTCTCGGTTTCAAATTTAAGTTGTTGTTATTGAAATAAATTGTTTTAAATTGGATGAAACCTTGTTACTGGTATGGAATTTGCCCTTTATACATGTCAACTAATTATTGAGGGTTTATAGATGGCGTTAGATAGATATGAGCAGAAGGGCCTGCTCTTTAATACCAATTTCCTGGAAAAAGTCGGTAGTGACCTACTCGGTTATCGTGGCGAGCTGGTTATCATCGAAGGGGAAGTCGCAGATGATAAAGGCCGCACCAAGCCACCGGTTGCACTGATTCGTCATGCAATCTTGCTGGATAAGAACGACAAACTGGTTTTTGTAGTTGGTATTCTGGATAAGCTGGAATTGCTGAGTACTTTCATCGAAAAGTACAAACTGGATTTTGCCGATGATATTCGCGTGTTGCTGTACGTCGTCAACATCACTGAGCCGATGCAACTCGAAATGGAAGGTATTAATTTCATTTTAATACCACTGACAGAAGGTGTTGCATGGAATGAGCTGGTTGATGAACTGTGTATGGAAAAGAGTGATTTTAAAGGCCAGTCACCTGCTGAAAAGATTGTGACAGCTTATGATGAGTTCAAAGCTTATGCACCAAAATATCCCTCAGTGGAACTGGATTATGCCATGTCAAAAACAGCAGACATTAAATGGCAAACCCATGGTGCTGTATAACCATCTGATTTAATAGATTTCATATGAGAGCGCTTTCAGCAGGCGTATTAAGCACGCCTGCTGTTCTTTTATGAACAATATGTTGATGGCATGGATGTTGCTGATTCATCAGCAATAAATGAACAAATCAATAAATATGGCTGCATAATAGTGCGGGCTCACTACAATAAAGCAATTTATTGTATTTTTTTAGTGCAACCAGAGCATGTATCGCTTTTTCTGGTCGTATCGCGGCTGGAGTTTTCTTTCCAGGGACAGTGTATCTAAAATGTACCGATCTCTTCGGTATAGTCCTGTGCAGTCTGATTAAAACAACATACCTGTGAAGGTGTATTTTAATTTAGATAGGCAATATGAACGCACTGAGTTTGGACATACTGTGGATTTTGATTTGCGCTGTGCTGGTGCTGTTAATGCAGGCGGGCTTTCTATGTCTGGAGTCGGGGGTCACCCGCAGTAAAAATGCCATTAATGTGGCCATGAAGAATGCAGCTGATCTGGTCGTATCGGTTTTTGTTTTCTGGTTGCTGGGTTTTGCGCTCATGTTTGGCCAGAGTTTTGATGGCCTGATCGGCTTCAGTCATTTCATGCTTCCCTTTGGCCAGGACGAACATTGGCTGGCGGCATTTTTCCTGTTCCAGTCCATGTTCTGTGCCACGGCTGCAACCATCGTTTCCGGTGCGGTTGCCGAACGTGTTCGCTTCAATGCGTACATTATTATTACCATTCTCGTCGTCAGTATCATTTATCCAATTGCCGGTCACTGGTCCTGGGGCGGCGCTTTCACCGAACATCATGGCTGGTTGGCGGAACTGGGCTTCGTCGATTTCGCCGGTTCTACAGTTGTACATAGCGTGGGTGGTTGGGTGGCCCTGGCCGCGTTGTTTGTGATTGGTTCCCGTCGAGGCCGATTTGCATTCGGCAGAATACAATCCATTCCTGCCAGTAATTTACCCCTGGCCATGCTGGGCATTATTTTATTTCAGGTTGGCTGGATCGGTTTTAATGGTGGCAGCACTCTGGCGCTCAATAATGCGGTACCAGGTATCATAGCCAATACAATATTGGCGGCGGTTTCCGGTGGTATTGTCAGTTATATCTTATGTCTTAAATATCCACGTTATTGTAATGACGCAACAATGATACCGATGAACGGGATTCTGGCCGGTATGGTGTCCATCACCGCTAACTGTCATGCCGTAAGTTCAGTCGAGGCTGTTGTGATTGGCGCAGTGGGTGGTTGCGTTATGGTATTCACCGATAAATATTTGTTGAGTAAAAAAATCGATGATGCCATTGGCGCAGTGCCGGTACATCTTGCCGCTGGTATCTGGGGCACGCTGGCACTGGGATTATTTGGTGATTTGAATATTCTGGATACGGGTCTGGATAGACCGATGCAGATTCTGGTTCAAATCGCCGGTATTGTCGTGTATGGCCTTTGGACCTTTATCATTGCCTATTTCATACTGCGTTCCATTAATCGAATTTACCCATTAAGGGTTGATGAAGAAGATGAACGAATTGGTCTGAATGTTTCAGAACACGGCGCCAAGACCGAGTTGATCGATTTGCTCGGTGCGATGGAACGACAGGAAAAATCCAGGGATTTGTCAATACGTGTTCCGGTTGAACCGTTTACGGAAGTAGGGCAGATAGCAACTTTCTATAATCGGGTGATTGATTCACTGGATATCGCCATCGAACAAACTAAAAGTATCGTGCGTGATATTCGCGATGGCATTATTACTTTTGGTTCTGACGGTATACTCACCAGTTTTAATCCCGGCGCTGAGAAAATATTTGGCATGCAGGCCCAGCAGGCTATTGGCATGAAAGTGTGTAATCTCATCCATCCGGATGAACACGCAATTTGTCGTAGTAAAAATGTGAGAGGGGAATTACCTTTTGAACATATTGAGCTGGGAAGTAAACGAGAACTGATGGCGCAGCGCCTGGACCAGTCTCTATTCGATATGGAAATTACGATAACGGAAAGTAACTACAGTGGAGAGGTTCAGTATACCGGGCTGATAAGAGATATTTCCGAACGCAAAAAAATCGAGGAGCAACTCTATCAGGAAAAAGAACTTGCCCTGGTGACACTGGAGTCGATTGCCGAGGGCGTTATCACGACAAATGAACATGGCCTGATTAAATATATCAACCATACGGCGGAGAAGTTGACCGGATGGAATAATAAGGATGCCTGTGGTCAGCCATTAAGCAAGGTATTCCACTTGCAGGATGAAGTGACCGGCATGGACAAACCGGATATCACACAACAGATATTACGTCGGGGTGAAGTCGTCGTAGAATCCGTTCCTCATTTATTGAAGTGTAGCGATGGCAAGGAATATTCGGTTGAACATACCGCAGCGCCCATCCGTAATCGATTGGGTAATATTGTCGGTGTGGTTCTGGTATTCCACGATGTTAGTCATGCACGGGAAATGCAAAAGCAACTCTCTTATCAAGCCACCCATGATAGCCTGACAGGCTTAATGAACCGGAGCGCATTTGAATCGCGCGTGGTGGAATTGATTAACAGCGCCAAGCTGGAAGATACCAACCATGTACTGTGTTATCTGGATCTGGATCAGTTTAAACTGGTGAATGATACCTGCGGCCATGTGGCAGGCGATGAATTATTAAGACAGCTTTCCGTCATCCTGGGCACACAAATGCGGCGCGGCGATATTATTGCCCGTCTGGGCGGTGATGAATTTGGTATTTTGTTATACGGTTGCCCGATTGAGAAAGGCGTGGAAATAGCCGAAGGCATACGTAGTGTTATTCACGATTTTAGATTTCCATGGAATGATCGACAATTTGCCGTGGGCGTCAGCATTGGCATAGTCAATATATCAAAAGATACCGAAGACCTGACCCAGCTGTTAAGTCTTGCGGATGCCGCCTGTTTTGCCGCAAAAGATAAAGGGCGAAACCGTGTTCATGTCTATGAACAGGATGATACGGAAGTCGCGAAACAACGCGGACAAATGCAATGGGTTTCCCGTATTCGTGAAGCGCTGGATAGAGATCGATTCCGTTTGTA
>JBFHPZ010000213.1:0-5054 GCA_041592495.1 Gammaproteobacteria bacterium
CCAGGTAGCGATAGTAATTAACAAACAACGATCCCGGTCCATAATGACCTTTTGGCATCAGGCGTTTATTACAAAGATATGCATAGATACCATTACAATAATGCTTGGTAAGATCGGTATCGCCAATTTTCTCCTGCACTTCCCGCAGGCCATGATAGTGAAAACTGCGTAATGCCGTATCTTCGCAATATTCCTGTATTGAATTAATATCACGGCTATCGCAAACCACATGCACTGTGAGCATGTCATCGAAACCAATGTATCGCTGGTTAGATAAAAAGCGCGTGGTTTGTTCAACTTCTTCTGCTATATATTCACCCAGTGAAATTTCATCAAGATTAACAACAGCAGAGCGGCTGATCTGAAATTTTCCATTTTTGAAAAAACTCTGACGCAAATTGCTGGGCACCTGCTGGGATACCAGGAGCACATTTTTATCTTTTATTGCTAATGGCTCGATGAGTTCATGGCTGAGCAGAGGCAAAGACCATATGCCCATGATAGGAACTTCTGCATCCTGGATCTGTTTGATCCATGGGTTGAGCATGTTTGGATTAGTCAATACGCTATAAAGCAAATTATCATCACGGCGACCATCTTTATCACGACCGGTTACTTCGTAATATACATAACCTGCACTATTACGATATTGTCTATCGACAATACGCTTGATAATGGCGCTTCTATCTTTAACATTAACATGAGGAATTTTTTCTTTCCTAAAGTCCTCTTCAATGACATCAACTAATAATCGAACTGGGCTTTTCTGGGTGGATTGCAGATAGGTAGTGAATTCAGCTAAGCCATCTTCATCCGGATTAAAACCATAGCTATCCACATACTTTCCATTGACCCAATGGAAAACCGTTAAGCGATACCCTGAATAATAAAATACCCTGTTCACTGTCTGCCTAAAATTTAATCTTTGTTAAGGTATCGTAAACCGGTCCCAACACAGCCGACATTATCCATAACATGATGGCGCCCAATACAATGGTTAATACGGGTGTCATGGCCGCCTCCAGCTTGTCTATGGTTTCCTTGACTTCACGATTATAGAAATAACTGATATTTAACAATGCATCATCCAGTGCACCTGTGTTCTCGCCAACTTTCAACATTCTGATAACCAGCGGCGGATAAATATCCACAGCCTTGAAACTTTTACTGATATTTTCACCTTCTTCTATCAGGCTACGCGCATCGGTGACTGCTTTAGCAAGAACCGCATTGTTCAACAATTTTTCACTGATCTTCAATGAATCCAGCACCGTTAAGCCCGAGCTGTACATCATGGCAAAGTAATTGGCAAAACGCGCCAGATTAGTTTTGAGCAGTAGCGGCCCAAATAACCATAACTTCAATTTAAGATGATCAATTTTGTAACGAAAATCTTCCCTCGTACGCGCCAACTGGCTAACAACGATATAGATCACTATCGGCGCACTGAACACCAGATACCAGTAATTGATAAGAAAATCTGAAGTGGCAATTAATGCCTGGGTGTGAATGGGAATTTCACCACCTATTTCTTTTATAAACGGCACCAGTTGAGGGATAAGATATATCATCAAAAATGAAACAACACCAATAACGACCACTGTAACAATAGTTGGGTAAATCATTATTTTCTTGGTGTGGGAAATCAGTTCATCATGCCATTTAAGTGTTTCGGCCATGTCATGCAACACTTCGGAGATGCGTCCGCTTTCTTCACCAACCCGGATCAAGGTGACATACACGGTATCAAATATCTCGGGGAATTCCGCCAGTGCCTGGGAGAAGGTTTTACCACCCTCTATTTCATCGATCAGTGCCGAAATGACTTCACGCATACGCCCTGCGGGAATGGTGTCTTTCAAGTCTCTTAAGCCATCGAGTATGCTCACACCAGACTTGGTTAATTGTTGCATCTGAAATGAAAAATTAATCAGTTCCTGTCGACTGACTTTTTTACTTTTAAATGTTAATAGCCCGGCTTTTTTTTCCTTAAAACTGATTAAATCCAGACCCATACCGGAAAGCCGTTGTTCGAGTTCCAGGATATTGTCTGCCTCGATAGTGTTATTCCTGATCCTGCCATCGCCATCCATTGCCTTGTATTTATAGAGTTGCGCCATACTCAGAGCCGATCTGTCAAATCTATAACGCGACTGATTTCATCCAGTGATGTAATACCTTCAATCACTCGACGTGTGGCATCATCAGCCATGGTTTTAAAACCACGCTCATGTAAATGGGTTTTTATTTTTATCAATGATGCGCGCTCTGCAATCATTTCATCTACATCATCATCGAAACGCAATACTTCCATGATGGACAAACGTCCCTTGTATCCCGTGTTTTCACAATGACTACAGCCTTTTGCATCATAGATGTCTACCTGTTCATCTACAGCAACACCCAATAATTTCTTTTCGATTTCTTCTGCACTGCGGAGTTGTTTACATTTCGGACATAATTTACGTACCAGACGCTGGCCCAGTATACCGATGATATTACCGGCCATAATGTCAGGAAGTACGCCTATATCCAGCAAACGTGGAATAGCACCAATGGCTGAGTTTGTATGCAAGGTTGAAAAGACCTGATGGCCTGTCATTGCTGCACGGAAGGCCATTTCTGCGGTATCGTCATCTCGAATTTCGCCGACGAGAATAATATCCGGATCCTGACGCATGAGTGAACGAATACCACTGGCAAAATCCATACGAACAACTTCATTAATGGATGTCTGGCGAATTAAATCCATTGGATATTCAACCGGGTCTTCCAAAGTCATTATGTTGACCTGTTCGGACTTTACGTAGTTAAGCATTGAATAAAGCGTAGTAGTTTTACCGCTACCTGTTGGCCCTGTTACCAGAATGATACCTTCCGGTCTTGCCATCATCAGGTGCAATGCTTTTAAGGAATCATCATGCAATCCCAGCTTTTCTAATGGCACAATACCTTTGGCGCGATCCAGAACACGCAATACAATATTTTCACCATGGGTGGTTGGCTGCGCAGAAACACGAAAGTCGATTGCATGGCCGCGAATTTGTAAACTGATACGGCCGTCTTGTGGTGCACGGGTTTCAGCAATGTTCATGTTTGAAATAACTTTCAAACGCACCACTATGGCGGACCAGTAATGCTTGTGCAAACTACGAATTTGACGCAAAACGCCATCTATACGGTAACGTAAACGTAGAAAACTTTCTTCCGGTTCAAAGTGAATATCTGATGCACCACGCTTAACGGCATCGGCAAGAATGGCATCAACCAGTCGCACCAATGGCTGGCTGTATTCATTGCTTTCCGACTGCAAGCTATCGTAATCAATTTCACCGGTTTCTATTTCATGCAGAATGCCATCAACTGATAATTCATAACCATAAAACTGATCGATAGCAAAACTAATTTCACCTTCACCGGCAAGCAAGGGATGAATTTCAGTTCTATTACCTACAATTGCGCGGATGCGATCCAGTACAGCCAGATTATAAATATCCGTCATAGCAATACTTAAACGGTTTTCATCCTTGTCAAAACTGAGAGGAACGATATTGAAACGTAATGCCAGGTCTTTGGGGACCAGTTTAATAGCCTCACTATCCGGTATTGCGGAAGCCAGATCGACACTTTCTTTTCCTAGCATGACGCCTAGTGCATCACGCAAAACGCCTTCTGTAATAAAACCTAATGCAACCAGGGCTTCACCCAAAGGCTTACCGGTTTTTTTCTGTTCAATCAGCGCGATATTAACCTGATCATTAGTGATCAGGCCCTGAGAAACCAGTTCTTCACCCAAGCGTTTTTTCTTCGCCCTTAGTGCAGAACCTATATCCTGGATATTTTCAGTTTGCGACTTTGGCTTTTGCATCCATTAATACCTTGATTCGATTTTGCACATCTTCTTTGGCAAAGTTTCCATTACCTGTTTCGGATAACTTTATACTCAGTTGATACAATTCAACCGCCTGTTTTGGCTTGTCCATTTGATCAAGGCAAACAGCCAGATTAAATGCATAATCCGGATTTTTATTATCTGAAGTCCAGGCATTAAAGAATTCAGCTTGTGCTTCTGGCCAGTTTTCATTTGATGCATACAGAGAACCTAAAGCAAAATGCAAATGCGCAGCATTGGGTTGTTCACGTAACATCAACTTCAACTGACTTTCACTCAGCGACAGGTTTTGTTGAGACTCAATGGTAGACAACCCTGCTTTGGCATAACTATCTTTAGGGTCGAGATAGAGAAGCTGGAGATATCTTTGTTTGGCATATTCAAACCGCTGTTCTTTCACGGCAACTGCAGCCACACCCAATAGCGCGTCCTTATTTTTATTTTCTTTTTCAAGCACTGTTTCGTACAAGTCTTTTGAAGTTGAATAATCTCCATCGTTGAATGCCTGATAAGCTCTTTGCAATAACAGGTCTGTGGGGTCTTCAACTTTTTTATAAATGATTGTTACTTTTTTCTCGGGCGCTATTTCTTTTTTCGGGAGCTTTACTGCTTGCGTCTGTTTTGGCTTAGCTTTGGATACTTGTGGCACCACATTGACCTGTTTAGCGGCTACAGGCTCTTGTATTTCAGGAACGACTTCTTCCTCATTATTACGTTGAATATATTCAGCTTGCTGCTGCGTTGTTGTTCCAGCTGTATATATACTTTCGGTCGACTGGGTTACTTCCAGAAAAAAATACAAACTCGTCCCTAGAAGCAATAAAACAATTACAACGGAGTAAAGAATAGTTCTTTTTGTTTTACTGTTTTTAGACTGGTTGTTGCTTTTATTAATAAGGGCATCCAGTGCTTCAGCATCCATCTGAATGGTACTATCCAGCTTTGCAGGCGATGGCCTGCGTCGATCATCGCCTGAAACATCCATTGACCGTCTGGGCTCTTCCTGAACAACAATCTCTGCTTGCTCTACTTGTGAAGTTTGCTCAGGTGTTTGCACAGCCTCAACATCATCAATTTCACCAATGGAATCATATTCGGCCAATTCCTCTTCCAGAATGTCTTCTTCTGGTTCTACCAGATCTTCAGATTCAAACTGTGGCAA
>JBFHPZ010000214.1:0-5052 GCA_041592495.1 Gammaproteobacteria bacterium
GGTGTGTTGGCAGCGGTATCTACAGACGGACGGTTTAAACAACGTCTGGTGTTGTCAGAAGGTGATGTTAGAGAGCCCACGTGGGGGCCGTTTAAACAATAATTTGATTTGTGGAGATTAAACAAATGAAACGTAAATTGATTGCTGCATTGATGATGGCCGGTATGTTGATGGGCTGTGATCCTGCACAGGTTAAAGATGATGGTATGGGTGCGGATATGGCCACAGGTGATCAGGCTTCGGATTCAGTGCAGCTGGGTGGATTGAACGGCGGTATTGGCCCTGATGGCAAACCTTTGGGAATGGAGCAGGTTGTTTCCTATGAAAAAGATGCCATTTATGACGCCAACAGCGTACTGGCTGAGCGTGTGATTTATTTTGATTTCGATAGTGACCAGATTTCCCAGGATTATATGGATCTGATTGCCCATCATGGCAAATATCTGGCAAAAAATCCCGATGTGCGTTTGCGCCTGGAAGGACATGCGGATGAACGTGGTACCCGTGAATACAATATTGCGC
Organism: Gammaproteobacteria bacterium; assembly: GCA_041592495.1. Taxonomy (GTDB): domain Bacteria; phylum Pseudomonadota; class Gammaproteobacteria; order SZUA-229; family SZUA-229; genus JBFHPZ01. Next base: position 523 of record JBFHPZ010000214.1, read on the forward strand.
TGGGTAATCGACGTGCGCAGACGGTACAACGTCTGATATCATTCCAGGGTGTTAGTCCCAATCAGGTTAATGTCATCAGTTATGGTGAAGAAAAGCCGGTTGCACTGGGGCATGATGAAGAAGCATGGCGTTTAAACCGTCGTGCGGAACTGGTTTACGAAACAAACTAATAGTTAACTTATAAAGGCCGCGTTATGCGAATAAAGGCACCTGTCTGTTTAATTTTCGGTATTACTCTGGCGATTTCTTCAACAATCGTTCATGCAGAAAGTGTAGATGAGCGATTGACTCGTCTGGAGCGACTGCTAAACAGTCAGGTGCTGATTGAGCAATCCCAGCAAATGGAACAGATTCGCCAGGAAATGGCGCAGCTGCGGGAGTTGCTTGAGAATCAGGACCATGAGTTAAATCTGATCAAGCAACGCCAACGTAATCTGTATCAGGATATGGACCGACGTTTGCACGATCTGGAGGCAGGTGGAGTGGCGTCTGGCAATGGTATTTCTGCGCCAGTGAACCCTCCGGTATCTGCAAATACCTCTGGTGCATCTAATATTGCGCCACCAGGTATGGCTGTAGTCGACAATAACAGTTCGATATCCGGCACCGAATCTCAGGATGACGTCGATGGCAAGCTGGCCTACAGCAAGGCATTTAATTTGTTGAAAGAAGGACGCTATCAGCAGGCCATCATTGATTTCCGCAGTTTCATCAGTCGTTATCCAGACAGCAAGTACACGGCTAATGCCCAGTACTGGTTGGCCGAGGCCAACTATGTTTCCCGTGACTACCAGGCCGCACTGACCGAGTTCCAGAAGATTCTCAAAAATTACCCTGAAAGCAACAAAATTCAGGGTGCCGAGCTCAAGATTGGTTATACCTTTTATGAAATGAAAGACTGGGCCTCTGCTCGCACGGCGCTTGAAAGTGTTATGCAGCGTTACCCCAACACCAGTGTAGCCAAGAAGGCTGACGAGCGCTTACAGCGTATGAAGCGTGAAGGCCACTAGATAGCCTTCATTCCTGCTTAATTGCCTTGATTTGAAATAGATTCAAAATTACAGTGTTCTTTTTTGTGTCTGATATAGATCTAGAATGTCTGTAGAATCTCCTCGCCTGCGTATAACTGAAATTTTTTATTCGCTTCAGGGTGAATCATCCCTTGTCGGTTTGCCTACCGTATTTATTCGGCTCACAGGCTGTCCCTTACGCTGCGGTTATTGTGATACTACTTATTCCTTTACCGGTGGCGAATGGCAATCCATTGATTCCATTGTTGCAACTGTTAAGCAATTTAAAACACATTATGTATGTGTTACTGGTGGGGAGCCTTTGGCACAAAAAAACTGCGCCGAATTACTATGCAGATTATGTGACGAAGGCTATCAGGTATCACTGGAAACCAGTGGTGCCCTGGATATTGCCTCTGTTGATCCGCGTGTGATCAGGATAATGGATCTCAAAACACCGGCTTCGGGTGAGGTGGGTAAGAATCGCTTGCAAAATATTGACTATTTGTTGCCGCATGATGAAGTCAAATTCGTGATTTGTAATCGGCAAGACTATGACTGGGCAAAAGGCATGCTCGATGAATACAAAATTGATAGTCGGTGCCAGGTTTTGTTCTCACCGGTGCATGGTGATATTGCGTCAGCCCAGCTTGCAGAGTGGATTCTACAGGATCAATTAAATGTACGATTCCAGATTCAGCTACACAAGTACCTCTGGGGTGAAACACCGGGCAAGTGAACTGAAAATTTCATGAACGATAATAACTCTGAAACAAACCCAAAAGCTGTGGTTCTTTTATCCGGTGGCCTGGATTCTGCCACCGCACTTGCCTGCGCGCGCTCGCAGGGCTTTGATTGCTATGCGCTGAGTTTTGAATATGGTCAGCGACATAATGCTGAACTCAAGGCTGCAACTCAAGTGGCGAGGTCCCAGGGGGCGATTGAGCATCGTACTATTTCCCTGGATTTGGGCGCATTCGGTGGTTCTGCCTTAACAGATAATCGCATTGACGTGCCAACTTCTCCCACTGAGGGAATACCTGTAACCTATGTGCCGGCACGTAATACGGTTTTTCTTTCATTGGCACTGGCCTGGGCTGAAGTGCTTGGTGCTGACGATATTTTTATTGGTGTGAATGCCGTAGATTATTCCGGTTATCCCGATTGCCGCCCGGAATATATCAAGTCCTATGAGGTCATGGCTAACCTGGCAACCAGGCGGGGAGTAGAAGGGCATAAACTAGGCATCCATACACCTCTGATTAACCTTAGTAAGGCGGACATTATCCGGATGGGCATAAAGCTGGGTGTGGACTACAGTGTGACCGTCTCATGTTATTCAGCGGATAGTCAGGGTAGAGCCTGTGGGAAATGCGACTCCTGTCGTTTAAGGGGCAAAGGCTTTGCTGATGCGGGTGTGGCTGATCCGACGGCTTATCAAGATAAGAATGACGTTTAGGATTACGGATTTATGACTTGTCATTCTCGGAAATTCAGGTAATATACCCGCCTCTTGCAAGGGTGCGGTGCTGGCTAACTTGGTGTTTTGCCTGCATTTATATCGTCGCTACGCGGTTGGGTCTCTTCGAGACCATTGATCACGTGTCACCTACACACGCAAGTATGGGCCGTTAGCTCAGTCGGTAGAGCAGCGGACTTTTAATCCGTTGGTCCTGCGTTCGAGTCGCAGACGGCCCACCATATTTAAGGCCCAGTCATTTGACTGGGCCTTTTTTATTATCAAGAAGTATACAAAGTTTATTAATTACAACGCATAAAACAAAAAGCCCAACATTAAGTTGGGCTTTTTGTTTTTGAATAGGCAGAGCAGTCGTTATTTACGAACGCCTGGGCCATTCATTGACAGACCATTGCTCATGTAAGTATGGAAATACTCCAGAGCGCGGTATTCGGCACTTTGTGCGCTAAACGGTTTGGCGCGTACCTGAGCATTGCAACCGCCATAACGACGATGCAGTGTACCCATACCATCACCCTTTGAATCATCCAGTGACCACTTGTTGCGATATACCGGGAAGTGAGAAGTATGACCAAGTGCAGGGCTCAGTATGTCAGCGCGAATCATATTGCCGGCATTATAGTAATGGCAATCCGCACAAGACATATTTAGCTGGCCGCGTTTGGTATAGAAGTGTTTTTTACCACGTTCATACCAGGCCAATGCCTCAGGTGTGTTCGGGATTTTTACATTCTGCTTCTTGCCTCGTGATTTGTAGGCAATATAGGCAGTCAGATGGGCGATATCACCTTTTTTGTATTTCAAGGGTTTCTCGCCGTTGGCCTCACGGCATTCATTGATAGCCAATTCCAGCGTAATGACTTCATTACGTTTGCTGTCAAAATACGGAAAATCCTGTTTCATGCCCTTGGTTGCATTTGGGAAACAAGTTGAATAGGTTTTTCCATTTGCAAATGGGGTGTTAAACAGTTTTTCACCTTTATCAACAAAAATTTCATAGGGAGGGAATTCCTCAAAGTTTTCCCACTGTTCACGGGAAGCTTTGTCAACGGAATACACGCCATTTACGAAATCATTTAAAGGTGTATCTGGAAAACGTTCCGTATAATACTTTTTAAAGTCTTTCAGATCCTGTTCCGGACTTGCATTAGCCAAGATTGGTGAAATCAGCATGCACAGCGCGGAAGCAATGACTGCTAGTTTTTTCATAGTGATTACCTTTTGTGTTTTTTTCTCACAGGGGCGATTATTTGATTTTAGTGTCAACTGAATCACTGTCACCTTGGTTATCAACCCAGCTTATTTTTAAAGTGTCGCCGGATTTTGCACCTTTGAACTTGAAAGAAAGATAAGGGTTTTTGGAGACAGCTGTTCCCCAGAGAGCAGTCATAACTTTGTTGCCATTATGCTCACAGGTGACTTCCTGGATAAAATGTGCAGGAATTGCCTGGCCGGTCTTTTTGTCTTTACGCAGACCGGTTTCCATTGTGTGGCTGATTAAAGCCTTAACAACAGTTTCGTCACCTTTCAGGTTGGCGCGAACTTTAATTGAATTACTAGCCATTTTTAATTACCTCGTACCTTATATATTAACCGCCACAGCCACCGATGGTGACCTTAACCTCTGTCTTGGTGGTGTAAAGCTTGCCACCGGCTTTAACAACTACAACCACATCAGATGTTTTACTCATCTTGATACGGGTAGAAACAAAACCGTCGGTGTTGCCTGCCAACTCAAAACTTGCGGCGAGAGGGGTGTTATTTTTGGGTACCAGGATACTGATAGTATCGGTACCAGCAATATTACTGGTAACAGTAACGGGTACAACTGCACCGTTTTCAGCAATTTCAGGTACTTTCAGGTTAATGTCACCACTGTCTGCAAGAGTGCTTCCACCTACTGCGCTGCTTAGAGCGGAGTTAACATCTGTGGCTTCAAATGCAGCCTTAGGCCATGCTGCAAACAGGGTGCGTGGGGTTAATAAGCCGGCACTTACAGCAACACCTACTACGCTTGCTGCAGCACTGCTTTTTAAGAAA
>JBFHPZ010000215.1:0-5048 GCA_041592495.1 Gammaproteobacteria bacterium
AGATGCTCCCAGAAATGCCGTTGCCAGATGCCACGCTCGCCAGCCGCCTTGCGCACATCGGAAACATGTTCGGTTTTGGGCAAGGCTCGGGAGAAACAGGATTTAATCAATCGCCAGCGCAGGCTGAAATCATAATCGTCAGGGGGAAGGGTTAAAACACAATGCAAATGTTCAGGTAACACCACCCATGCATCAATTTGGAACGGATAGCGTTGTTGTACACGACGCACACATTGCCGCAGCAAATCAATTTCGCGCACCAGCAAATTATTGTTACGCCGTTCCAGTAAATTTACCGTAAAAAACCAGGTACCACCGGGTACAAATGCGCGTCGGTAATTGGGCATATCCCTGTCCCTTTGTTATCACCTTGGTGTAGGTACGATTAGCTTTGCGTAATCGTACGCATGGTTAGATTAAAAGAAATTTCATTCGTCCGATTGTTGCCATTCTACGAGTTCTAACTGGCTCAGTGTTTTATCGCAAAAACATGCGTCCGATTACGCTATTGCTAATCGGACCTACGGATTCTGATAGATTCTGGATTCCGGCTTTCGCCGGTATGACGAATATTTATTCCTGCGCCTCCGTGCCTGTGTGTCAAAAATTGAAAACAATCTTTTCGACTCACAAAAAATTGCCCGCATATGCGGGCAAGTAAGGCTCAGGATGGATTGTTGTTATTTTAGCTAATGGGAATGATCAGTGTTTGACCTACATTAAGTCGATCGGTAAACAAGGCATTCCGACTACGTATATGGCTCACCGGGGTATTAAAACGTTCGGAAATATCCGCCAGGGTATCGCCGTTGCGAATGGTATAGCGTTTGCCTTCCTGCGACAGCCAGGTTCCGGGTGGCGCCTTGCGGGCAAAGTAATCATTCACACCACGCAGGATGGCTTTGGCGACCTTGGCCTGATGAGCCGGGCTGGCCAGTTTACGTTCTTCCCGCGGGTTGGAGATAAAGGCGGTTTCCAGTAATACGGCTGGAATGTTTGGCGCTTTCAATACAGCAAAGCCGGCTTGTTGTACGGCTTTTTTATGGACATGACCAACCTTGCCCAGTTCACTTAACACTACGTCGCCGACATCGAGGCTGGACTGAATAGTACCGGTGAGGGATAAATCCAGAAGTACCTGTTGCACCATTTCATCACGATCATCGAGGCTGATGTTGCCAAACAGGAAGTCCACGTTGTTTTCTTTTTCAGCCAGCAGGCGGGCTGTTTCCGAGGAAGCACCGCTCACGGATAAGGCATATACCGAGGCACCCCTGGCGCTTTTATCCGGGAAGGAATCGGCGTGGATGGATATCATTAAATCGGCATTGGCATCGCGGGCTTTTTTGATGCGATCCCGCAAGCGCATGAAGCGATCGGAGTTTCGCACCAGCATGGCTTTCATACCGGGCTGGCTTTCGATGAGCTTGCCCAGGCGGCGTGCGATTTGCAGGGTAATATCTTTTTCGTAGGTGCCCAGACGGCCGGTTGCACCCGGGTCATTACCACCATGTCCGGCATCGATGGCGACGACTACGTCACGCAGACGCTGTTCCTGTTTTTGCGGTGCCTTATTGTTCGCCAGTGGATCTCGCAGATCGACCACCAGTCGATGATCGGAACTGTCTTCCGGTTTCATCAAAAAACTGCTGGGCTGGGATTTGTTTTTAAGATCGAGTACGACTCGCAAATCGTACTGGTTCTGTACACCGGTACGAATGCCTTTGAGTTGTGCATTATGCATGTCTTCGATCAGGCCGGCATTCATCAACCGGGTTTGCTTAAGATCGATAACAACCCGCTCGGGGTTATGCAAAGTGAATAGCTTGTGATCAACGGGACCATCGAGATCAAATACCAGGCGACTGCCATCGCTATCACTGGACAGGCGAATATTTTTCACAGAAGTGCCCGTCGCAGCCCGCCCCATCAAGGGCACAGCAGCCAGACTACTCAGTCCTGCCAGTTGTGTAATAAATTTACGACGTTGCTTTTCCACGATCCTACCCTCTAGTTCTTCTCAGGGGATATTTATAGTTTCGTCATTTTTTCCAGAAAAGCAAGTTTTATGATGAACTTTTATTAATGTTTTTATATAGATAGGAAATATTTCTAGAGTAATTATTAAGATATCAACTGCAGTATGCGCCCACCTTTGGGCGTATTAGCCTTGATGAAGACGGACCGCCCGGTCTTTTCGTAGTCAAAATGGCATTCGATATCCGCTGTTGGTAAATAACCCTCAGCCTTTTCCGGCCATTCAATCAGGCAAATGGATTCGCCATCGAAATAATCTCGACCACCGGCATATTCCAGCTCATCCGGGTCGGCAAGTCGATACAAATCAAAGTGGTAGACGGCCCTGCCGCCAATCATATAGGGCTCAACCAGGGTATAGGTCGGGCTCTTGACCACGCCATGATGCCCCAGGGCATGAATGAAGCCCCGGACAAAGGTGGTTTTGCCCGTGCCCAGATTGCCCTGAAGAAAAATCACAACACCTGTTGGGCAATGACGCGCCATATCCCCGGCCAGTTTCAGCTGTGCGGTTTCATCGGCTAGAACAAGGGATAATTTATTCATGGCGAATCGGATTCACCAGCAGGCGAAGAGGCAGAAACAAATCCGTCGCCAGCATGCCGCGCTGGCCTTCCGCCGCGACCTGATCACCCGCTATGCCGTGGATAGCGACCCCGAGGGGAGCGGCATCCTCCGGCTTCAATCCCTGTGCCAGCAAGCCGGTTATGATACCGGTCAGGACATCGCCCATACCGGCAGTGGCCATGCCCGGATTACCCCGATGACATACCGCCACCGGCCCAGGGACGGATTTGATCAGGCTGCCGGAACCCTTGAGCACCACGGTACCGCCATAGAGCTCCTGCAAACTGGTGACGGATGCAAACCGATCAAGCTGTATCTCGGTGGTGGACTGTTCCAGTAACCGCCCTGCCTCGCCCGGATGGGGTGTTAATATCCAGTCAGCACGGGGGCCATCATTCAAATCCAGCAAATTCAGCGCATCGGCATCTATGACTTTGGGTGTACTGGTTTCTAGTACCTGACGTAACAGACGGCTACCCCAGGCTTGCTGGCCCAGCCCCGGCCCGATGGCAATGGCCGTGGCTTTGCTTAATAAATCTGAAGGAATTTCTGCATCGCAACCCAGCACCATCAATTCAGGACAGGCGGTCACTATGGCAGCGACATGCTCGGGGCGAGTGATGACGGTGACCATACCGGCACCGCTGCGCAGGGCTGCTTCCGACGTCATGCGCACCGCCCCGGCCATGCCATAATCACCACCGATCACCAGTACATGGCCATATTGACCTTTATGACTATTGTGTCGGCGTGGCTGGAGGTGTTGTTTCAGTGTTTCCCACTGCAATAGAGTGGCATCGGCCTGCACCTTTTCATATACATCTGGCGGTACCTGCAGGTCGTTAAATAAAATTTCACCGCAATAATCCCGTGCCTGATGCGTAAACAGACCACGCTTTAAACCAATGAAACTCAGGGTGTAGTCGGCTTCTACTGCTGCACCCATGACACTGCCACTATCGGCATTCAAGCCGGAGGGAATATCCACCGCAATCACCGGAGCAGCGGATTGATTAATTTCCTCGACCAGTTGCAGCCATTTGCCTTCCAGCGGTCGCTGCAAGCCGGTACCTAACAGGGCATCGATGATGACATCATAACCATCTACCACGCCTGGTTTGTAATGCAGCAACTGGCGACCTACAGCATGCCAGTCGTGCCAGGCCTGTTTGGCATCACCCTGAAGCTTGTCGGCTTCCACCATACTGATGACATCGACATGAAAGCCGGCCTTGGCCGCGAGTCTGGCAACCACATAACCATCGCCAGCGTTATTACCCGCGCCACAGCACACCAGGATGCGCTTTGATAAGGAGTATTCCTGCTGCATCAAGTCAAACACGGCTTTGCCGGCACGACTCATCAGGGTATAACCCGGAACATTGAATTCCTCTATGGCCAGACGATCGAGCTCACGGCTTGATTGCGCGGTATAAAGACTGGATGGTAAATGATTCATAGACTGGTATTAACTCCTGGCTGGCGAATTGTTTTTTTTATATTTCAATGCATGCCAGTAAGTTTTGATATCAACATGCTGATGCTTCATAACGAGTGTAATCAGAATTTCTTCAATGGCAGCATAAGCACAGGCTGCGGCGGCTACGCGAAATGGCCAGTCAAGAATCTCTGCGAATAACAAAATATAACCCACGACTGTTATCGCAACTGCAATCTTGACACTCCAGGTATGATAGCTGGTTATGCTGCCGAATTTTATCAAGCCGATTAAAACCGGCAAGGTAAAACTACAGACGATTACAGCAAAATATAATGCATTTTCAATGACGATATCTGGCCATAGAATCCAGGCCGAAACCGCCATGGTTGTATAAATAAAAAAGTCTCCCCAGCTATCGAGGTGTGCCCCCATGGGGGTAATCTGGTTCAATAATCGTGCGACATAGCCGTCCAGCACATCGGTGAATTCGGAAAAAATTAATACAGCAATGAACCAGTGAGGATGTTTCGTAAAGGCAAGATATAACAGCAGGGGCGCCAGTAAGATACGAATAAAACTGATCAGATTGGGCAAGTTGTAAATATCGGGTTTCGAATTTCGCATATTGCTCTGTTCTGTTTATTCACTCAATCATTTCAATAGGGTTTTCTACGAATACCCCATTCGTAAAGTATACGTGATAACACCAGTTCGAGAACAATAAACAAAGCCACCAGTATGACAATAGGCAGTAATTCAAGCTCAAATTGCACTCGCAGAAACCATGCAGGTAGCAGAGATTCCGGTATCTGGTCAATCAAAGGCGCCATGCTGCTGGAAGGCATGGATAGCCGGCGTTTGATGAAGCTGGATAACATATCCCCCAGCATGGAAAACAACGCCAGCAATAAGCCGGTTTCGATTTCATAACCAAGCAACCATGCAGCCGGCGCTGTTGCAACAAGTGAGGCCAGTATGCCTCGCCAGGTCTTCGAATCCCCCA
>JBFHPZ010000216.1:0-5027 GCA_041592495.1 Gammaproteobacteria bacterium
ATGTATTAAAACATCATGACACGCATGCAATATAAAATTTTTTAAGCTTATTCTACATACCAGAAAAAAAATATATCAGCGCAATTTCCTTATAATTTCCAGGCTTGAATTTTTATAAAGCCGATTTATATTTATTATTCGAAGCGGCACACCCCCAACCAAGGTAATTCAGAGGAGATTTAACGATGTCTAATGAAAATGCCATTACCCTTCATCCAAGACAACACGACAAGCTCGGTAACATTTATTGCGGCGTCACTCGGGAAGGTTTTATTGCCGTTGCCGGTGATGTGCACGATATTGCCGACGGCGAGGAAGTGATGTTTGACAAGGTACATATCAAAGCGTCAAGGAAAGGTGAAGATTATATTTTCACCAGAATGTCTCACTAAAACTGCCTTCAGCGGTGTTCAAATAAATATTTTTTATTTGTCACCGCTGAACTTTACCTTACCCATATAAAGCACGCGTAGGATGCGGTGAGGAACGAACCGCATCAATCGAGTTATTCCCGGACTTCGATCTTCAAGTCAGGTTCGCATGCCCAATCATCCGGATAAACGCCCCGCCGCATGTAAGCATGAAAACTTGAATACGGCCAATCCATCGCTCGTTTCACCCATCCGTGTTTAACTGGATTCCAGTGGATGTAATCTGCATGATGTTCGAAATCCTTTTCGTCGCGGATCAAATGTTCCCAGTAACGGCGCTGCCAAAGGCCTCGCTCACCTCGCTTCCGTCGGCTTTCAGATATTCTTTCACCTGGACGAATTGTTCGGGAGAATCCTGCCTTGATCAAGGCCCATCGTGTCTTGTAGTCCGCATCATCCGGCGGCAAGGTCCAGATACAGTGCAGGTGATCCGGTAAAACCACGATAGCATCCAGAGTGAAAGGGTGATGATTCATTACCTTTCGGAATACCGTTCGTAGCACGTCAATGTTTTCGGTAAGCACATTATTTCCATGCCGCTCGGCGCAATTCACTGTGAAAAAGTATGTACCACCCTCTATTTTTGCTCTGCGGTATTCGGTCATGATCCTTCCAATGGGGTGCCGGTTGTGTTTCTGTATTCTCGATCGATGCGGTTCGTTCCTCACCGCATCCTACATACCATTCCCAACCACCAGTCATAAATGGTATCGGCCACGGCATGTAAATTCTTAAGTCGTTCCTGCAAACGCTCGGTAATTTGTTCGGGACTTTGCACGGTGTGGGATGGATCGGGCAAACAGTCGTTATATCGTCGCAACCATTCATGCACCATATGCTCGGTCATTTCCAGATGAAATTGCATGGTGAGCACATTGCCATATAAATACCCCTGGCTCTCAATACCTTTACCCTTGAAAAGTGGAATGGCACCATCCGGAATTGAAAAGGTATCTTCATGCCATTCAAACACTTCGAAACTATTATCCAGTTTTAAAGCTTGCTTACCTGTGAGCTTTGAAGTATCCGCCGTAATCTGATGCCAGCCGGTTTCCATATGCGCTGCTGTTGTGACGTCGGCACCCAGCGCCTTACTCACCAATTGTGCGCCAAAGCAAACGCCCATGATTGGGATATTCCTGGCAATCGCTTTTTTAATTAAATCAATTTCTTCAATCACCCACGGATAGGTATCATTAACGCTGTGAGGTCCACCCATAAAAATCAGGGCAGAAACGGAATCCAGATTTATGTCAGATAATTCATTATTAATGACGCTAACTTTTTTATAGGCAATATTTCTAACATCGAAATAGGTACAGAGATACCCCGGAGGTTCGCAGTTGGCGTGGCAGATAATATAAACAGGCAACATGGGCATATAGGTATCAGCTGGAATCTATTTCTTACGGCGTCGCTGGGTTTTGTAATCAATAATAGCCTGATTCACTCCACTTAGAGGAATCTTTTCCAGAGCACCAAATTGCTTCATCACATCGAAAGCAAGTGTTGAAATATCATCAATGGTCTCTTTCGCTGATGCATCAGTCATCAACTGCTGCAATCCCAGCAGGCCACCATATTGAATTTTTACCAGCACATTGTGCGGCAGGCTTAATAAATCGTCTTCCAGTTCCATCGCCTGTAAGGCGGAGGCCTTGATGGCACCGTGCAGGGCCAGGCACACACCATGCGCATCCGATTGCTGGCAGGCAATTTCCGATCCACCACGGCGAATGATTTCCTGAGCATGCTTGCAGGCAAAATCCTGTTTCACCAATGGCGCGCTGAATGGACACAGTAAATCAGTCATATCTAGCTCTTCCAAATAGAGTTTTTATTACCAAAGAAATAATAACTGTTACTCGTCCACTATTTCCATGTTTTTTGAAACATCAGCATTACATATGGCCACTACGTTTAAGTGACTCAACAACATCTTCCGCTATGCTATCTGTGGTGGTTCTATCACCAATATAAAACAAACCACCGGCAGACGTATTCGTGTCAGCCACCCAGACAAGCTCACCCGATTTTACGGAATAGATTTTTATACGGGTGGAGGTATATCGGTGCGTTGCAACGACAGGTGTGGAATAACTGTTAATACTCGCAGTATTGCCATATACAGATGCAGTGCCATTATTTATATAACCAATGGTGTTGCTGCTGGTATCTGAACCACCCAGGTTAATATACATTATCGAATCAAAGCCGTCATTCAGAAGCTTTTGCGTGACCTGCTCATTGGTCCACTCACGTGTAGGCGGAAACATTTTAATAAACATACCTGCCTTTACACCTTCATCCTCTAATTCATCAACCATGGATTTTTCAAGCAACTCGCCAAATTCAAAACCTGAATTTGGCGCACGAACAGCCATCATCTTAATATTGTATTTCTGATAATTGTTATCAGTGTAGCCCTTTACATTGGTACTGATACAGCCAGTTGTTAACAAAACACAAATGAATACAGATACTAATGGGAGTAATTTATTCATCATAGTTTCCTTTTAGATTTCTCGCCAGTTGTAGAAACCAGGGGCTGACTCGATATCAGCCCCTGAAGCCATCATTAGTAAATATAATCAACACGTTCCAGACGGTAGTGCAATGTTGGATTGCTACCGCTGCAATTACTCACTGCAGTTTTATTATGATTGCCCGGTTGCAGCTTAGCGATATTGAACTGATTGGCATTCCAGTTACCGACAATATCATCTGCACCTTTGGCTCCGCCATCCGCATCCTTCAGCTGACCGGAAATTCGGAATGTCTTGCCGTAATACCTGTTATAGGTTCCTGATTTTCTTCCCAGGTTAAGGGTGTTACCACTCTGTACCTTTGTTTCATTTACGGTGACAACCCTATGGGTTTCATCGCCATTTGTGTTGATGTTGGTGCTGATAACATCGAAGCGGCCGTAAATATCACCCTTATTGATACCACCATCACAATCTGCCGGAATGTAAACACTATCGAAGTACACTTTGATAACTTCACCTATAGCGGGTATTGTTTTACCTTGATACTCACACTGTTTAACACTGTACTCCGTGGTGCGTGAGATATCGGCAATGGTATTGTCCTGCAAATTTCTGAGTTCAAAACTAATCGGCTTCATACTGGTCAGTTTGGTATCGCCAGTGAAATAGTCTTTTAAATGTCCTGAGCGGATCAAAGCTTCAACATTTGATTGATTGCCGCCAAAGGCATAGATTTCAATCTTTGATGAACTCAACGTCTCCTCCAGTTCAGCCTGGGTATAACCACTGCCACCACCGGTCACTCCGTTATAGGAAGCATTGATTGCCGCCTGCATTCTTTTCTCTTCATGTGTTGACGTCATTTTATAAATCAGCACACGTCCATAACTCACACTCGAGATATATAACGGCGGATTGTCTTCGCCAATTTTTCCTCTTTCTCTCAGGTCATCAAGCTCATTCTGTGTGAATGCATCTGAAACCATATCATGTGGTGCGGTCGGTAATTCCATGCTGACAGTGAATGCATTTTGCATGAAGTAGGCGAAGAATGTGTGCTCTTCGCCCTGTTTATCAACCGACAGGCTCGATTCCACATTTGAACCCAGATACTCGGCAGTAAAACCAAGATCCATTGATGCCTGCTCAGTCGAATGCGCTTCCTTGTAATCAAAATACACATCGGTTGATGCTTCATGGCCTGCTAGAACTGCATTCTCTACCAGCTCGCCGATTGCCGCGTTTACCGTTATCAATGACGGGTTTTCAACAATGCGAAAATTATCACTGCGCAACAGATTAATAGATATATTCAAGTTGGCACGATCACGAATGGATAATTCCGCCAGTGATCCCACTTGCAAATGACTGTCGCCCTGGATCAGGTTGCCCAGCCACATGACGGAGGCATCCGGGTTAATCGCAACAAATTCTTTTGGTGTGTCGGTCATACTGTAATTGTCATACGTGCAGCTGTATTCGTCGGTTCCGACAATTTCGGTTTTCCGTTCTGATGTACCCACATACTGATTGTCGGATGGTTTCTGTGGTGATAAGTCCGACCAGAACTTATGGCTATACACCTCACCATCGAAATCCGCCGCTGTCGGTTCACCGCCGCCACTGTTACAGGCTGCCAGATTCATGAGTAGCGCGGCCATGCATGCCGATGTAATCACTTTGTTTGAATTGAAATGTTTTCTTGTATTCATGATGAATTCCTCGATTTAGTTAGAACAGTTAGCAGGACCAAATACCTGCCCTCTAACCTGTAAAGCGACAATCGAGAACAAATCACCTCATGAAAATCCGAAAAATACTCACATACACCAGAAAATAAGCTGCAATCCATTTAAAAACAAAGGCTTGCGATCCATGGATCATGGCAATAGACATTGTTTTTGGCCACCTTTATCCGCTATGATGAATAACTAATTGATAACCTACCCCCAGGCGATGTCTCAATGAATGAGAACGACATGGAAAAAGTCCAGATGTACTTCGAAGCAGCCCTTGCCGTGCCTGCGGAGAAACGGACGGCTTTTCTGGCCGAGCTCTGTGGAGACAAAACTGAACTTCGCAATGAAGTACAGGCCCTGTTATTAGC
>JBFHPZ010000217.1:0-5010 GCA_041592495.1 Gammaproteobacteria bacterium
CATCTACTTCGGGCTCCTGCCCTTCGCCTCGGGCCAGGCATAGCCTGTTTAAAATTGTTCCAGACAATTTTATCGACTGGAGCGGTAGCGGAATGGACGCCTACTGGGCAAGGATTGTTCCTACAATCCTATTGCATTTCCTCCATCCCTGGAGGTCAGTGTAGGTGGTAGGGACGAGTCTGGAACGGAGACCGAGAGATCTTTGCTGTTAGGTAGCAAGATCTCCCAATAGTCGCCTGGAATGAAAAACAGGCACGCAAGGTAAAAAATAATAATGCTTAAAACCGCCGCAACCAGTAAATAACTGTCTTATTACTATTAAATCAATTCACGATCCCACAAAAGTTTTCAGGCATATCAATTGCCAATATGAGTTAAGCTAATTATTCCCAGTATTTTGATCGGAACAGCTATTGACCAGTTTTGCTTTTAAAAACCGCTACCTCGAATTAGGCGAGACCTTTTATGAAAGGATTAAACCTACGCCTGTCGCGAAACCTGCCTTAATCAAATTCAACCATGATCTTGCGGCTGAGCTTGGTTTGTCGAGCCGTGACCTGGATGAAAGTTATCTTGCAAGCATGTTCTCGGGCAATGTGGTTCATGATTCCTGTGAGCCGTTGGCTATGGCTTATGCGGGGCATCAGTTCGGTAACTTCAATCCGCAGTTGGGTGATGGTCGCGCCATTTACCTGGGAGAACTGGATCTTGTCGATGGCGGTGCGCTGGATATTCAACTGAAAGGCTCAGGTCCTACGCGTTATTCACGAGCCGGGGATGGCCGTGCGGCTTTAGGACCTGTGTTACGCGAATATCTGGTGAGCGAAGCGATGCATAAACTGAATGTGCCGACAACGCGGGCACTGGCGGCGGTGACCACCGGTGAGCGAGTGGTGAGGGAAGCGTTTTTGCCCGGTGGTGTGATAACCCGTGCGGCTTCAAGCTTTATTCGTGTAGGCAGTTTTCAGTTTTTCGCTTTGCAGAAGGATGCTTCCTTAATTAAGAAGCTGGCGGATTATGTTATCGAACGAAATTATCCTGACGTGCGAGATGCCGAGAATCCCTATGTCGCATTATTCGAAGTGGTGGTGTTACGCCAGGCCAGCCTGATTGCGCAATGGATGAGCCTGGGTTTTATTCATGGTGTGATGAATACGGATAACATGTCTATTGCCGGGGAAACCATTGATTATGGTCCCTGCGCATTTATGGATTTCTACAACCATACCCAGGTGTACAGCTCGATTGATCGTCATGGACGTTATGCCTATAGCAATCAGGCATCCATTGGTCTGTGGAATTTATCGCGCCTGGCTGAAACCTTGCTGTCCTTATTTGCCGATGACACCGATGTTGCTGTGAGCAAGGCAAAAAACATTTTGCAGAAATATATTGTGCATTATGAAAATGCCTGGCTATCGGGTATGCGCTCAAAATGTGGTTTAACCGCTGCTGCCGGCGTGAGTGCAGACGATGATAAAACGCTGCTGGGATCGTTACTGGATACCATGGCTGAAAATCAGGCGGACTTTACTCTGACTTTCTATTACCTGTCGCAATTAAATGCAGAAGCCGATGAAAAAGATAATGCTGTACGGGATTTATTTATTGATCGTGAAGCGATGGATGCATGGCTTGCACGTTGGCGTCAACGATTAACATTGGAATCGATGAACAATAGCGAGCGCCAGGCCAGTATGCAGTCGGTGAACCCGGTGTATATTCCGCGTAATCATCAGATCGAAGCGGTCATTCGTGCGGCTGAAGACCATAATGACTTTGCACCGTTTCATGCCCTGCATGATGTACTGCAAAATCCGTTTCAATATCAGCAAGGCAAGGATAGTTACATGTTGCCACCCACGCCGGACGAAGTGGTAGAAAAAACGTTTTGTGGTACCTGAGTCGTTGGCTTAGAAAATAGTAGTGACTTTAAGGATCTTACGCGTTCAGAATTAACCGCTGCATATCCTGTTAAACATCTATCCTTCAATATTCAATAACGTGGCAACGAGTAGGTCGTCCATCCACCCGAGTACAGCTCATGAGAATAGAGTGAATATCCGCCGCCTGTTATTTTGGGATCACTCAGAATATACATCCTGACATAGGACTGAATATTCATTTCATAAACCGGGCCGGAAGGAAATCCAAAGGTCCAGTCCTTTTTATTGCTATCCCATTTGTATAAAGGATTCGAAGTCGCATCAATGGCCACCCAGGGGTAGCCATTTGCATCGCCGGCGATCTTGTTGGCAACAAGATTCTGGCCCCATCGTGTGTAGGGGCCGGCATCTATATCCCTGCTCCATACATTGCCGGTTGTGGTGGTTGGATACAGATGAAACAGATAGCCATTGATGACCGAAATTTCCTTGGCACCGGAATGAATACGATTCCAGCTCTGTGTGTTCGCATTGTATTTATAAACAGAAAAATCGGGTGATGCCGTGAGTACAACAGGTGCGTAACCATCACAGGTCAGCTGTTTAATACTTACTGAGCCGATGGAAGGATAGGTTGTCCAGTTACCACCCAGAACATCGCGGGACTTAATGGCGTAATTTCCCTGGGCATCCGGTTTTGTCAGGATGCTGAGAAAGATGCCGCATATCGCCAGGTCTTTGGCTGTTCCCGGTGCTTCTTTTCGCTGCCATGAAGATCCGTTATGCCCATATATTGCGCCATCATTGGTGATTATCCATGGCCCATCCGGTCCTATGGCAACTTTCAGGGCGCCATGGGGCGTACAGCCAGCCAGGAGCGCAACAATCAAGAGTGAATATATTGCAGTTTTCATAGAAGGCCCTCCTTGTTGATGTTGGTTATTAGCAACAGCCATATCTTCAAATTGCTGAGAATACTGTTGCTATGTCCTGATTCAGAGGTTTGTAATAAAGGTAATGTCACCTTTAATTTTTACTTCTAACATAAAAAAATCGTTTGCATACTATGTTGAATCAAATGTAATTCAAAAGAATTGAACTCGAATCAGCTGATGGCCATTGGAATAATCAAACAGGGAAGGACGTCGATCTCGACGACTGTTTCTTGTTAAATCGATGTTTAATTTATTTATTCCACCGAATCCATGATCACATGTTTGACATGGTGGTGATCATCCCAGTGATCCAGATGCCAGTGTTCATTCTCGTAATGAAACCAGTTCAATGCGCTATTGGGAATGGCAAAGTCACGTTGAGTATCGAGTGGATGAGATGTTGCCTGGCGATACATGATATCGAGCACGCCGGCATGGCAGACAACGGCAATTTGCTGGTCGGTGTGGTGTTTAACCAGTTCGTTGAAAACATCGACGACTCGATGAGCGAAAGCGGTGAGGCTTTCACCGGTTTCAAAATCGTAGCGCAGGTCACGAGACTGGTAGCGTGCATAGGCGTCGGGATTTAACCTTGGTGCTTCGTTTTTTAATACGCCCTGAAAAATTCCGAAATGGCGTTCTCGTAATTCCGGCAATGTTTGAATTTGCAGGTTTTTTCGTATCGCCAATGCATTGGCGGTTTCGGTAGCACGTACCAGGTCGCTGCTGTACAGGGCGTCAAAGTTATAATGCGTAGCATTGGCTGCCATGGCCAGTGCCTGGGCGCGACCGGTTTCATTCAAGGGGATATCGAGCTGGCCCTGGATGCGTCCTTCCTTGTTCCATTCGGTTTCGCCATGGCGAATGATGCAAACGTTTGTCTTCATTGTTTTGATTAAGGTATAGATATATTTCAAACAACGTAGGTGGAATCGATTCCGGATGGACTCAGAGTAATTTTTCGTTCGTGGAATCGCACATAATATACATTGAGTCAGGTAATTTCATGTCGATTGAGGAGAAGTTTGTATGGGCAACAATCAGGTCGCAATCGTTACCGGTGGTGCGCAGGGTATAGGCAAGGGTATAGTAAAACACCTGCTGGGGCTGGGCATGCGAGTGGTGATTGCAGATGCGGATAACGAGGCAGGTAAGGAAGTGCAGGCGGAGTATCGTTCACGGGGTGATCTTCACTTTGTGCATTGTGATGTGGCGGATGAGGCGCAGGTGCGCCAGCTGATTGAAGAAACTATCCAGCATTATCAGCGCCTGGATGTGCTGGTGAATAACGCCGGCATCGTTCATTTCAAGCCACTTGAACAGACCACGCTTGCGGACTGGAATGAAGTTATCGGCGTGAATCTTACCGGCTGTTTTCTTTGTGCGAAATATGCCGCACCTCATTTGCGTAAAGCCCGTGGTGCCATGGTCAATATCGCTTCCACACGGGCCTTGATGTCCGAGCCGGATACGGCAGCCTATTCCGCTTCGAAAGGCGGGATGCTTGCGCTTACCCATTCACTGGCGGTGAGCCTCGGTCCCGAGGTGCGGGTAAATTGCATCAGCCCCGGCTGGATCGAGGTGGGTGACTGGAAGAAACGCGCCGATCTCACCGCACCCCGACATAGTGAACAGGATCGCCTGCAACACCCGGCGGGAAGGGTGGGTACACCCGAGGACGTGGCGGGGCTGGTGGCTTATCTGATTTCCCCGGTGGCCGGGTTCATCACCGGTGCGAATTTTATTGTGGATGGCGGAATGACCCACAAGATGATCTATGCGGAGGGCTGATCTGGCCTAATTTGCAAGCTTAGAGTTAATAGGTATTACCTATCATTATCTTTAAAAAAAACGATTTCACGGATTAATCCTGTTACGACATAATCTTCTACAAGCACCTGTAGGAGGGTAAAGATATGGCCAAGACAGCATCATTCGCAGCAGTTCACTTCACCGTGGCTTTTTCGGTTGGTTATATCATGACCGGCAGCATCGCCGTTGGCGGCGCTATTGCCCTAGTTGAACCGGCCGTAAATACAGTGGCTTATTTCTTCCACGAGAAGATCTGGTCACGTATGTCTCGCCGGGCTGATGCCCCGGCGACCGGTTTGACTGCTGTGGGGTATCAGACTTGAACAATAATATTCTCAGGTAGTGGCTCAACACTGCCTCACGCTTCATTGTAGTCC
>JBFHPZ010000218.1:0-4992 GCA_041592495.1 Gammaproteobacteria bacterium
AATTCGATCCTACCCAAACTGTAAAACTGGAAATGGATCAATTTGAAATCCAGGGTACTTACACAATGAAGTTCTAATTCAAGTCTGTTCTTGAAGTAAGAAGGCCATGCACATGCATGGCCTTTTTGTTTGTGGTAAAGAAAAGTTGTAAAGACAATATTAGTATTAGAAATTAATAATATTAGATATAGATAAAATCTATTGCGCTGTATATGAAAATTAAAATATTAAGTCAGATTGAATAACAATGAGAAGCTCAACAATTACATTGACAAGACTGATCTTCAAGGTTAGTTTTTAAAACCCGTAAAATCGCGTGGTCTACTATTCCAAAAACTGGGGAGATGGAGAAATACAAAATGAAGATAAAATCACTATATTCGTTTACTTTAGCATTGGCTGTTGGAATTGCTGCAACTGCAGCACAAGCTGCAGATACACTTTTACCTTTCGCATTAGCTTCTAATGATGCAGGTACAGTTGCTGATAAACTTGAGCCAACCAAAAAAGCATTACAGGATAATGGCTTTGAAATCGCAGGTGAGTATTCACCTTTTCCAGGTGCTCACATTATTGTGGTTACCAACGATGAGTTGAAAAAAGCAGGCGCTTCACACGGTCGTGCCGGTTATGTTGCTGCACAACGTGTTTCTTTGACAGAAATGGGTGGCAAGGTGCAGGTTTCCTATACCAATCCATTGTACATGGCAGAAGCATATCGCGTTGATGCATCAGTAAAAGGTACCGCAGAAGCTTTGAAAAAGGCACTGGGTCATCAGAAAGATTATGGTCCTGATGAAGGACGTACTCCAAAGGAACTGCGTAAATATCACTATACCTTCGGTATGGAATATTTCGATGAACCACTGGAACTGGCTAGCAAGAAAAGCCATGACGAAGCAGTCAGCGTAATCGAGAAAAATCTGCAAGCCAAGAAAGGCGGCGCGATGAAGGTTTATCGTATCGACATTCCTGGCACCAAGCAGACCTTGTTTGGCGTTGGTATGAAAGCCTCAAACGAAGGCCAGAAATACATGGATGAGAAATTCATCATGAGCGAAATCGATTTCAAACCGATTCGTTCTACCCCGCATTTACCCTATGAAATTCTGGTTAAGGGCAGCGACGCTGAAGCATTGCATGCGCGTTTTCGTATTGCGATCAACTTCCCTGATCTGAGCATGATGGGTGCTAACAGCTTCATGAATATTATGCCTACTCCGGATGCTATTCGTGATGTGTTGAAAGAAGTTGCTGGTGCTAAAGCGAAGTCTAGTGACTGGTGAGTTCAGTTTTTAAGCTGGTTTGAAGAAACCCCGGTGTGATAACCGGGGTTTTTTTTGGCTGGTCTTAAGGCTTCCTGCGGGCATTGACCCGAAAAGCTTTGACTGAGTTAAAACAGGCTCAAGAAATTTTTAAGTCCGGATTCAGACGCTTATCCAGTATTAGAGGATGACCAATGACTGATTTTAGGATACACTTCTTGGCTCGCAATTTCTTGCGATGACTTCAAAAGTCTATGATTTTTAAGGTTTTTTGATTGCCTGGAGACATCAAGGTGGAATTAACTGGTGCTGAAATAGTTGTTCAATGTCTGATCGAAGAAGGTGTTGAGCACATTTTTGGTTATCCCGGCGGTGCTGTACTTCATATATATGATGCCCTGTATAAACAGGACAAGTTTCAGCACATCCTGGTGCGCCATGAACAAGCTGCTACCCATGCAGCTGATGGTTATGCTCGTAGCACAGGAAAACCCGGTGTCGTGCTAGTCACATCCGGTCCTGGGGCAACCAATGCTGTCACCGGCATTGCAACTGCATACATGGATTCCATCCCCATGGTGGTGATCACCGGCCAGGTGCCGCGCCCCCTGATTGGCAATGATGCATTCCAGGAAGTGGATTCTGTGGGAATTACCCGGCCTATCGTCAAACACAATTTTCTCGTTGAAGACGTGAAAGATCTGGCGACCACGCTGAAGAAAGCATTTTATGTTGCGACGACAGGTCGCCCGGGTCCCGTTGTTGTGGATATTCCAAAAGATGTGACTGCGCACAAAACGGAGTTTTCCTATCCCCGTGAAATCAAGATGCGCTCTTACAATCCGACGGTCAAAGGCCATACCGGTCAGATTAAGAAAGCGCTGGAAATCATCCTGACTGCAAAGCGGCCGATGATTTATACCGGTGGTGGCGTTATTTTAAGCAATGCTTCCGATGAGCTGATCCAGTTTACCAAGACGCTGGGTGCCCCGATCACCAATACCCTGATGGGGTTGGGCGCCTATCCCGCCACTGACAAGCAGTTTGTGGGTATGCTGGGCATGCATGGTACCTATGAAGCCAATATGTCCATGCATCACTGCGACGTATTGATTGCCATCGGCGCCCGTTTCGATGACCGAGTTACCGGTAATCTGGAAAAATTCTGCCCTGATGCGAAGATCGTACATGTGGATGTTGATCCGGCTTCCATTTCCAAAAATGTGAAAGTGGATGTGCCGATTGTCGGCGATGTAAAGCAGGTGATGACTGATTTGAACCAGTTGCTGGCCCAGGACGAACGTCGTCTGGAGCAAGGTACAATAGAAACCTGGTGGAAACAGATAAATGAATGGCGTGCCCAGGATTGCCTGAAGTACGATCGCAATAGCGACCTGATCAAACCGCAATACGTGGTTCAGCAGCTGTATGAAGTAACGAAAGGTGACGCCTTTGTCACCTCTGATGTGGGACAGCATCAGATGTTTGCTGCCCAGTTCTATCCCTTTGATAAACCGCGTCGCTGGATAAACTCCGGCGGTTTGGGCACCATGGGTTTTGGTTTGCCCGCAGCTATGGGTGTCAAGCTGGCCCATCCTGACAGTACTGTCGCCTGTATTACCGGCGAAGGTAGTATTCAGATGTGTATCCAGGAGCTGGCCACCTGTAGACAGTTTGGTTTGCCTATCAAGATTATCAACCTGAATAACGGTTACCTGGGTATGGTGCGTCAATGGCAGGAATTCTTCTACGAGAAGCGTTATTCCATGTCGTACATGGATTCACTGCCAGATTTCGTTAAACTGGCCGAAGCCTATGGTCATGTCGGTATTCGCGTTGATAAGCCGGCGGATGTGCGTCCTGCCCTGGAAGAAGCCATGGGTAAATACAAGGATCGCCTGGTATTCCTGGATTTCATCACCGACCGTGAAGAAAACGTTTATCCCATGATTCCAGCCGGTGCTGGCCTTAACGAAATGATACTGGTGTAAGCATGAAGCATGTTATTTCGATTTTATTAGAGAATGAATCCGGTGCTTTATCCCGTGTGGCAGGATTGTTTTCGGCCAGGGCTTACAACATTGAATCATTGACTGTGGCACCGACCGATGATGAAACCCTGTCCCGTATGACTATCGTCACCTCCGGCACGGAAGAAATCATCGAGCAAATAATGAAGCAGCTGAATAAGCTGGTGGATGTGGTAAAGCTGATTGATCTGACCAAAAGCAGCCACATCCAGCGTGAGCTAATGCTGGCCAAGGTGCAGGCGACGGGCGAAGTACGCAGTGAAGTGATGCGCCTGACGGAAATATTCCGGGGTCGTATTGTGGATGTCACGGACAGCACCTATACCGTCGAATTGACCGGTGATGGTGAGAAGCTGGACGCGTTTCTGACATCGTTATCCAGTATAACCATTCATGAAATCGTGCGTTCCGGTGCTATCGGCATCAGCAGGGGCGAGAAGACATTATCTGCCTGATCAACAACTGAATTAACAAACTTAGTGGAATATCATCATGAGCTTGAATATGTATTACGACAAAGACTGTGATCTTTCGATTATCAAAAGCAAGAAAGTCGCTATCGTGGGTTATGGTTCCCAGGGACATGCACATGCGCTGAATCTGAAAGATTCAGGCGTTGATGTAACAGTTGCCCTGCGTGCTGGTTCAGCTTCCGCAGCCAAGGCTGAAAAAGCCGGTTTGAAAGTAGCCGGTATTGCGGACAGTGTTGCCGCAGCAGATGTGGTCATGATTCTGGCGCCGGATGAAATTCAGTCCACGCTCTACAAAAAAGAGATCGAGCCCAATCTGAAGAAAGGCGCAACCCTGGCGTTTGCCCACGGCTTTGCCATTCACTATAACCAGATCGTACCTCGCAGTGATCTCGACGTCATCATGATTGCGCCCAAGGCGCCGGGTCATACGGTTCGCAGTGAATTCGTTCGCGGTGGTGGTGTACCTGATCTGATTGCAGTATTCCAGGATGCCTCTGGCAAAGCCAAAGAATTGGCCATGTCTTATGCATCAGGTGTTGGCGGTGGTCGTACCGGCATCATTGAAACCACGTTCAAGGACGAAACCGAAACCGACCTGTTCGGTGAGCAGGCTGTATTGTGTGGTGGTGCAGTTGAACTGGTTAAAATGGGTTTTGAAACCCTGGTTGAAGCCGGTTATGCGCCTGAAATGGCCTACTTTGAATGTTTGCATGAATTAAAGCTGATTGTGGATTTGATGTTCGAAGGTGGTATCGCCAACATGAACTATTCAATCTCCAACAATGCTGAATATGGCGAATATGTAACAGGCCAGAAAGTTATCAATGAAGAAAGCCGCGAAGCCATGCGTGAAGCCTTACGCAATATCCAGAATGGCGAGTATGCAAAGAAATTCATTCTGGAAGGCATGACCAACTATCCTGAAATGACCGCACGTCGTCGTAATACGGCTGCACACCAGATTGAAGTGGTTGGTGAAAAATTACGATCCATGATGCCGTGGATCACTGCCAACAAGATTGTTGATAAAAGCAAAAACTAATTTTGCTTTTGCAGTATCTAAAAGGGGCCGCAAAATGGCCCCTTTTTTTATGTACAGGATGTACGGGCAAGGCGTGTTTCATACACGCCTTTTGCACTTCCTCCATCCCTGGAGGTCGTATGTCACGGGCGCACGACTGCATGGAAGCAGGAGGTAGAGCGAAGCAGGAAGCAAGAGTCGAG
>JBFHPZ010000219.1:0-4992 GCA_041592495.1 Gammaproteobacteria bacterium
GTAAAACCATGAATGTCCCTGGCTGCTTGGCTAGGGAAACAAGGTTTGAATCGATGTATTTTTGATGCGGTCAAAATAACGCGCTCGGTATATCAACCGCCCCTGATCCGCACCATCTTCAAATCCGGAACGATCATGTAGTATGTTATTGCTGATAAGCCCCATGCCCGACTCAAGCCGGCCTGAGAATTTATACGGCATGTCACTATTCAGCAACGATTCCAGATAACTTATTGCTTCCTTCACGACAGAATCGTTTTTCCAGACAATATTTCTTGTTCTTGCCGTATAGCGCATATGCAAATCACCTGTCTCAGCATTCACGGAAAACACCGGCCCGGACTCATCATGTCGCGCAACAGTCCCATCAGCTTCCATGCGCGCCGGGATTGTCATCGCATCCGGTTGCATCAATGCGCGAATATAATCAGGATTCTCATCGCGCATTTTCATATAAACAATTTCATGATCCAGCAACTGGTTTTCACCGCCTTTGCTAGCTGGCCGAACACAATGTAATAACAAGCCCCGTATCTGTTCATCACATGCATTGTAGTAACCATCTGTATGCCATTTTATGGGGCGATTAGTATAGGGTATGTACTGTGGATGACTGCCTTCGTTATTAACAGCCAGGGAGGTAATGGCATCCTCATCCGCCAACCAGTTGTGATTCAATCGATCTAATCCAAATTGTGCAGCAAGACATCGCGGTATTGCTTTATCTTCCTGCCGATTATTGCAAGCATAAATTGCCATATTGGCTTTCTGGCACAAAGACAGAATTGCATCATGCTCAACTGGGGTCAGCATTTTGGGATCATTGATTTCGACAATTACGTCATCCAAATGCTTCGGATATTTTTCCAGCTTACAATCACGCCAGCGCAAGTAATCTTTATCATCATCGAGATTGAATGGATCAAACACTGTCTTTTTCTCGCTATTTGAAGGCTGCATAGGGTAATTGCTATTAAGGTTGGCCCGGTTGACTTGCATCAACCGACTTTACAGCCAGCCTTAAACAGAAAGGCTTTATTCACAGTATAAAAAAGCAATAACCTGCTCAACTTTGCCTCAGATCAATGCTGCTATTCAACTTAGCTGTATGATTTTTCAGAGTTGATATTGACGAGGTGACAACATGAGCGGTTGGGGCTGCCCTTACGAAGCAGATAAACGATGTCAGCGAGTGAATAACAGACCCTGCGATCCGGGCATGAAAGGCTGCATTCTTGCAGGCCGTTTTATTTTTAGTGACAGCTCCAAAAATACCGAAAGCGCCAAACGCAAAAAACAACCGAAATCCTGAATTCTGTTTTACATTATTTATCTTTTCGCAATCGCTGACCAATTAATCTGTTTATAGGGTGGTTTCTGGCGAGAAATGGCACAAAGCTTTTTCTGCGCTGCCCCATCTGTTCCCGCAACTTCAGCAAGCCCAGGTGGGAGCGATCAATCCTTAAGCCTCTATTGATAGTCAATACTGCCGCATAGCGATTTCGTAAAAACAATTCAGCCCGTGCAAGCGCCAAAAACACATCACCATCTTTCGTTTCACAATCAGCTGCATGCCGGCACAGGCTGATGCCTTCAGAATCCCCATTCAATACTCTGGCGAATCCCAGGAATGAAGTATATTTGTTAAAGAAAAACTGATCTTTTGAGACACCCACACAGGCTTGCTCAAAACATCGAATAGCATCTACTACCAATCGCTGATTCAGATATTCAATACCATTATGGAAATGGTCATTACAGGATGGACAGTCTCGATAGACTGCTTTGAGATAGGACACTACAACCTCCATGTCTTTAAAGGGGCAATCCGACCCCAGTTTTATTCAAAATTTAGCCTAGATCTGCAGTAAAGCTGCTGCTAATGTCGGAAAAAATAATAATCATTTTCGGGCTTAATTTCCAGCCTGAATTTTTCCTATTCTGCAAAAAAAGAAGCCACAGAGACAAGCCCTGTGGCACAACCACGCTAATGATATTCTTAATTATTAATCGTTATCTTTTCGTAACAGCTTACCCAGACCATGATTCAATGGATGACTTCTTGGCAAAAAAGGCAAGGGGCTACGCTGGCGAAAACCCAACTGCTCTCTCATTTGTCGCAACCCCGGATGGCGGTTATCGACCTGCAAGCCTTTCTTAAGCGCAATAATGGTCTGCTTCCGGTTTTTAAAAAACCACTCTGCGCGAGCCAGATTAAGGAACACATCACCATCACGAATCTCGTTTCGGGCAGCATCACGACATAATTGCAAGCCGAGCTGGTCACCGGACAACACCCTGGCCAGACCACAATAAGATGCATACTTGTTATGGTACACATCCGTACGATCGACGGAATCAAAGGCTAACTGGAAGCTTTGTATAGCTTGTGGAATTGAGCGGTCTTTAAGGTGGGATACACCATCAATAAACTCATTACAACACGCACTGAAATCTTCGTATACAGCCTGTAATGGGGACATCATGACCTCCGATATAAACCGGTCAAAAAACTTAATCAGCAGAAATAATTCTAGTGCAAAATTCCGCTGATATCCTGCAATACATTTCTCATTTAATGTGCTGCAGCCCGGTTTTATATAGCAGCGCCCCTTATATAATTATCATTTTTATGCAAATGCCGTGATTGCAGTTGCTAAAATGTATAAAGCACAATGCATGCCCATGGGTTTTTTATTATAAATTTCAATGACATATCCAATAACAGCCAGTGCACATTAAAAACCTGATCAAATTACAGTGTAAATAAAATCGACACTTACCATGGGTTTCGTTATGCGGTTTTTCAGACGAGCTGCAAAATCATTGTTTAATCATTATCTTACACTTTTTATTTTGAGTGTAAAAAAAACCGTCAGTTGAGCCCCATCTACTTTTAGAGCCTTTAGTTCTTAAAAATCAATCAGATAGACTGAATTTCAAGGGCAATTTTGTATAGCTGATTTTTCTTCATACCCGTGATTTTTGCAGCCACCTGACTGGCTTTGCTCAAAGGCAATTCCTGCAAAAGAATACGTAATAATTGATCAACATCCACGGTTGTTGAATTCTCATCCTTAACACTACCACTTCCAGCCAGGATCAGAACAAACTCCCCCTTCCGTTGTTGCTCTGACTCCACTACCAATGTGTGTAATTCAGCCAAAGGGGCTTTACGAATGGTTTCGAAGGTTTTGGTCAGCTCTCGCGCCAGAACGGCTTCACGCGCTTCACCAAATGCAGCAACCATATCGTAGAGGGAGTCTACAATTCGGTGACTGGATTCGTAAAAGACGAGGGTCGAATCAATTTTGCTCAATGATTCAAAAAAATGTTGGCGTGCGACAGTTTTGGCCGGCGGGAATCCATAAAAACAATAACGATCCGTCGGCAAACCGGATGCCGATAATGCAGCAATGGCCGCACAGGGACCGGGCACAGGAATTACAGCTATACCCGCTTCATGTGCTGCTCTCACCAGTCGATAGCCTGGGTCACTCAACAAGGGAGTTCCAGCATCTGAGACCAGGGCAATACTCATACCCGCCAGAAGCTTATCAATTAATTTGGGTGTTTGCTGCTCTTCATTATGTTCATGATAGGATTGTGCAGGTGTGCGAATATTGTAGTGTTGAAGTAGATAGCGGCTATGCCGTGTGTCTTCAGCTGCAATCAAATCGACATTTGCCAACACCTCGATAGCACGCTGACCGATATCAGCAAGATTCCCGATTGGCGTGGCAACTATATAAAGTGCGGCCTGTTTCATTGACAGCGGTTGCTCCAGACAAGATACTTTGTGGCGCCATAATAACACCTGTTTAACAGATAGTGACTAATGACCCTAATCAACCGCGTTCTTGTTTATACTCTGGTTCTCCTGCTCACAGCTTGCGCCATTACACCAACTGAAAGGAAAGAGATTGTTGTCTCTCCGGATCTAACGGCACTGGAAACCGGCCTCCCTCCGGAACAGCCGGAAAAATTTATTGCGCTGGCACAACAAACAGTTTCACCCGAAAAGGATCGTCATCTCGCCAAAGCAGCTGAATTGTTCATTAACCGGGGTATGTTTGAAGCCGCCCAGCAACAATTACAGCAAATTTCAGTTGAATATGCCGATGCAGATACCTTAACCAGGTTACAGATTTTATCCGCCCGAATAGCCCTTGGCACCGGTAAGCCGCGACAGGCGCTAAATCTGCTCAATTTCAGCCAGATATTGCCCGTCCAGTTACAAATTGAAGTTTCAGAAATCCGCGCTACGGCTTTCCTGAATGCCGGCTACCCCCTTGAAGCAGCGAAAACCCGTGTACAAATGGATAGTTTAATCACGGATGAGACCCTTAAAGCCCACAATCATCAGACGATTTGGGAAGCGCTTTCTCTGCTACCAACAACCACTCTGAACCAGTTAACAGAAGCACCTTTACACACCGAATTACTGGGCTGGATAGAACTGGCCAAGGTTGCCAAGCTGGGGCAAATTGACTGGCAACACCTCCAGGAAGGCATTATTAACTGGCGTAAACGCTACCCCAAACATCCTGCCAGCCAATTTTTCACTGAGCAACTGGGTCAAAAACAGATCGAATTACTGGACCATCCCAGCCATATAGCCGTACTGCTGCCTTTTACAGGACAATATCAGCAAGCCGCAGCCGCCATCCGTGATGGCCTGATGGCAGCGTATTACCAGCATCCCGATATAACCTACCGACCAAAAATCACTTTTATTGATACTGGCGAAAACCCGTTAGCTATCTGGAACCATTACCACAAAGCCACTGAAATGGGCGCTGATTTTGTGATTGGCCCATTTGCTAAAACAGCCGTAAGCAGCCTGGCACAAACCAGCCAACTTGATGTGCCCACATTGACACTGAACTACGCCCAGGATCAGGTAAACATCACAGAAAATTTATTCCAGTTTGGTTTATTACCGGAAGACGAAGCAAGACAAGTGGCAGAAATGGCTTATCGCCAGGGACA
>JBFHPZ010000220.1:0-4942 GCA_041592495.1 Gammaproteobacteria bacterium
AATCCCAATCTGCCTTGCAACAACAAATACAGCAACTCAGCCAGTCTCACCTGGTCGGTGTGTTACAGTCACAGGCCGCTGCTCCAGTTCACACCGATGCACCTGAAACACGACTGAATCTGGTATTAAAAGGTTTACTCGCCGCCACTCCCATGGAGCAGGCCAGCGCAATTATTTCCATGGGCAAAAATGGCGAAGAAAATATTTATGCCGTGGGTGACCGAATTAGCAGTGCCACAGTCAAAGAAATTCATAGTGATCGCGTCATTCTGGAAAATAGCGGTCGCTATGAAACCCTGCGCTTACCCAATGATTTTGATGGCGACGGTTTGATTCAATCTGTAGACGATAGCCAGGCGGATGTGGCGGGAACGCCTTCAACCCCAGGTGAAGTATTATCGGATATTCGCCAGAAAATTCTGCGTAACCCAACGGCCTTTGGTGAATATGCCATCCCTATTCCTTATAACGAGAACGGCAAGCTGCGCGGCTATCGCTTACAACCCCAGGGAGATCGCGCCTTGTTTGACCAGGTTGGGCTGGACCCCAATGATGTCATTATCGCCGTGAATGGCGTTGGTCTGGATAATCCAGCCCAGGGCATACAGGCCCTGCGCAAGCTACAAAATGCCAAAAGCATAGATATCACCGTGCTACGTAACGGAGCCGAAATACCTTTACACTTTGAAATGCCTTAATATACTGGCCTTTTCGATCATTTCAGGATATTTACAGGATGGCGTTTTATTTCATCAGCAAATCCGGCAAACATTTTAAATCAGTTGTCCTTGGTATTATTGCCGCTCTGCTGATCCAGTCCCAGGCTTGGGCTGAGCAGATTACCCTGAACCTGAAAGAAGCCGATATTCGCGCCTTGATCAGTACGGTTTCCAAATTCACGGGTAAAAACTTCATCATCGATCCTCGGGTAAAAGCCAAGGTTACGGTGGTTTCCGCCAAGACCATGTCGGAAGCGGAAGTCTACGAAGTGTTTTTATCCATCCTGCAGGTGCATGGTTATGCTGCGGTACCGGTGGGTAATGTGGTCAAAATTGTGCCTGAAGTGGATGCCAAACAGGGCCCGGTACCTTTCACTAAGGGCAACCGTGAAAAAGGTGACACCCTGATCACCCAGGTGCTTACCCTGGACCACATACCGGCAGCCCAGCTGGTACCCATTTTGCGTCCACTGGTTCCCCAGCAAGGCCACCTTGCAGCCTACAACCCGACCAACACTCTGATCATCACCGACTATGCCGCTAACATTGCGCGTCTGGGCAAAATCATACGCGACATCGACCGACCGGAAAGTGATGAGCTGGAAATTATTCCACTGCAACATGCATCTGCTTCCGAACTGGTACGTATCCTGAATGCCCTGTATGCAAAATCAGGCGCCGCCGGACAGGCGCCCGCTGCATCGACAGTGACACTGGCGGCCGATGATCGCACCAACAGTATCTTAATGAGTGGCGAACGCGCCGACCGCTTGAAAATCCGCGCCACCATCGCCCATCTGGATACCCCGCTGGCGGAAAGCAATGACAACACCCATGTTATCTATCTGAAGTACGCCAAGGCGGAAGACATAGTCAAGGTTCTCACCGGTGTACAGAAGAGCCAGGCCGCGGCCCAGGGCAAGGCGGCACAAGCCGCACCTGCTGCCGCCGGCTCCACTGCAGATATTCTCTCCGATGAATCCACCAATGCCATCATCATCACCGCCGGTCCCGATGTGGTGCGCCGCATGAAATCGATTATCAGCCAGCTGGATATTCGTCGCGCACAGGTGCTGGTGGAATCCATTATTGCGGAAATTCAGACTAACCGCGCCAAGGAACTGGGATCACAATTTGCGATTGCCGGAAAAGAAGGAGCCACAGGCAGTGTGCCTATAGGGGTCAGTAATTTTGGCGGTAGCAGTGGCATTATTGGCCTGCTCAATGCGGCCGATACCGGGAATGTAGCCGATGCGGTTGGTTCGATTGGCAATGGCATTACCCTGGGGGTTGGCAGTGATAGCGGTACACGTTTCGCCTTTTTATTAAAGGCGCTGAACTCGGATGCTGCAACCAACATCCTGTCCACACCCAGCATTGTCACCCTGGATAATCAGGAAGCCGAGATCGTCGTGGGCCAGAACGTACCTTTCATCACCGGCTCATTTACCAACACCGGCACCAGCAGCGGCTCAACCAATCCATTCCAGACCATTGAACGCAAAGATGTGGGCATCACCCTGAAAGTGACTCCCCAAATTAACGATGGCGACACCATCAAGCTCGATATTGATCAGGAAATTTCCAATATTGCTGCCAGCTCCGCTTCTGCAACCGATGTGATCACCAACAAACGTACGCTGAAAACCTCGGTCATGGTTGAAGATGGCGAGATTCTGGTATTGGGTGGCCTGATTGATGACACCATGCGTGACTCGGTGCAGAAAGTGCCGATTCTGGGAGACATTCCGCTGCTGGGCTGGCTGTTCCGCTCGCAAAGCACAACCAAGGAAAAACAAAACCTGATGATTTTCATGCGCCCCAGCATCATGCGTGACAATGCAGCCGCCATGTATCACACCAATGATAAATACAATTACCTGCGGGCTCAGCAAATCCAGGCCGGTGAAGATGGTTTTGGCTTATTGAAAGAAGAAACCACTCCCCTGTTGCCCCCGATTGATAATTTATCAACACCGGAAAACAAACCGCAAATCATGCAGGAAACCCCCGAAAAATCCCTAAAAAAACAGGATGACGAGGGCGAATGGTTAGGCAATGACTCTTTCTTCAACTGAACAGGAACCGCTATCGCCCAAACGCCTGCCCTATGCTTTTGCCAAGCGTCATGGCGTACTCATTGGCCAGATCAATCCGGATCATGTCCAACTGTTCTACCATGATGAACTTGATCCGCGAACCCTGGGCGAAGTAAGGCGCATCATAGGCCGTCCGATTAAACTCAACGCCACCAGCGCCGAACAGTTTGATGCATTACTGACCCAAACCTATGAACGGGATAGTGGCCAGGCCATGGCGATGATGGAGGATGTCAGCGATGAACTCGACCTCGACCAGCTGGCGGAAACCATTGAACCGGAAGACCTGCTGGAAGCCGCGGATGATGCGCCCATTATCAAGCTGATCAACGCTGTTCTCTCCGAAGCCATCAAGATCAATGCCTCGGATATCCACATCGAAGCTTTTGAAAACCGCATGCGTATCCGCTTCCGTGTCGATGGCGTGTTGCGGGAAATTTTGCAGCCACCGCGCAATATCGCACCACTGGTGATTTCCCGTATCAAGGTCATGGCCAAACTGGATATCGCAGAAAAACGCTTACCCCAGGATGGTCGCATTTCACTGAAAGTCGCAGGCCGTTCGGTGGATGTTCGTGTATCCACCCTGCCGTCAGGTCATGGTGAACGTATCGTATTGCGTCTGCTGGACAAACAGGCGGGCCGCCTCGACCTGCAACATCTGGGCATGGCGGAAAGCGCCCGCGACACCCTTGCGAATTTGCTGCATCGACCTCATGGCATTATCCTGGTCACCGGCCCTACCGGTTCCGGTAAAACCACGACGCTTTATGCCGGCCTGACCCGACTCAATGACAAGAGCCGCAACATCCTCACCGTCGAAGATCCGATTGAATACTACCTGGATGGCATAGGCCAGACCCAGGTCAATACCAAGGTGGAAATGACCTTTGCCCGCGGCCTGCGCGCCATTCTGCGTCAAGACCCGGACGTGGTGATGATTGGTGAAATTCGCGACCTGGAAACCGCATCCATCGCCGTGCAGGCCAGCTTGACCGGTCACCTTGTGCTGTCCACCCTGCATACCAACACCGCCATTGGTGCCGTTACCCGTCTGCGCGACATGGGCGTTGAACCCTTCCTGCTGGCATCCAGCCTGATCGGTGTGCTGGCGCAACGTCTGGTGCGCAAACTTTGCCCCCATTGCAAAAGCGGCCATACCGCCAGCGAATCCGAATGTAGCTGGCTGGGCATAGACAGCAGCCAGCCACCCACCATCTACAGTACTAGCGGTTGCAAGGAATGCAATCAACTCGGTTACATTGGACGTACCGGGGTTTACGAACTCATCCCCGTCAATGATCAGCTGCAAGGCATGATTCATGACGGCGCCGGCGAACAGGCCATGGAAAAATACGCCCGCAGCTTCTCTGAAAGCCTGCGTCAGGATGGCCGCCGTTTAGTACTGGCGGGAGTGACATCACTGGAAGAAGTGGTTCGCGTGACCGAGGAAGATTAAGGTCACATGGCTGCCTTCGAATACATCGTGCTGGACCCCAGGGGACGCGAACGCAAAGGCGTCATTGAAGGCGATACTGCGCGTCAGGTACGGCAAATGCTGCGCGATAAAGGCCTGATGCCGATCCAGATCGAGGCTGCCGCGCAGCGGGAAAAACAAAAAGACCAGCCGGGACGCATCCGCAGTCGTCGCGGCATCAGCGCCACCGATCTCGCCCTGTTCACCCGCCAGCTGGCGACCCTGGTCCGCGCTGCCCTGCCACTGGACGAAGCCCTGTCCGCCGTTGGCCAGCAAACCGAAAAAGCCCGCATCAAGAGCATGATTTTCGCCATCCGCGCCAAGGTGCTGGAAGGCCACACCCTGGCCGCCGGTTTTGGTGATTTTCCCAAGGTTTTTCCTGAACTCTACCGCGCCACGGTAGCGGCGGGCGAGCAATCCGGCCATCTGGATACGGTACTGGATCGTCTGGCGGACTATGCCGAAAGCCGTCAGCAAATGAGCCAGAAAATTGCCCAGGCGACTATCTATCCCGCCATTCTCACCGTGGTTGCCCTGCTGGTGGTGATCGGCCTGCTCACCTATGTGGTGCCACAGATTGTGGAAGTGTTTTCCAATACAGGACAGGCCTTGCCGTTTCTCACCCGGGCCATGATTGGCATTAGTGA
>JBFHPZ010000221.1:0-4934 GCA_041592495.1 Gammaproteobacteria bacterium
GAAGAGAGCGATATCGAAAGCAATGAGGAAATGGGGCCGGAAACTGAAAAGCAACCGCTGGATAATTTCGCCACCAATCTCAATGTACGGGCGATGAAAAACAAAATCGATCCATTGATTGGTCGTGATAATGAAATTGAACGCACCATTCAGATACTTTGTCGCCGTCGCAAGAATAATCCTTTACTGGTGGGTGAAGCCGGTGTTGGCAAAACCGCCATCGCTGAAGGCCTGGCCAAGAAAATTGTTGACGATGAAGTTCCGGAAATTCTGTCCGGTAGCACTATCTATTCCTTGGATCTGGGTGCGCTGGTCGCGGGCACCAAGTATCGTGGTGATTTTGAAAAACGCCTGAAAGGGGTTTTGCGTCAATTACAGAAAGATCCCGGTGCTATCCTTTTTATTGATGAAATTCATACCATCATCGGTGCTGGTTCTGCCTCCGGTGGTGTCATGGATGCCTCGAATCTTATTAAACCTTTGCTGGCATCCGGTGAGTTGAAATGTATTGGTTCAACTACCTATCAGGAGTTCCGTGGAATTTTCGAAAAAGACCGGGCATTAACCCGTCGTTTCCAGAAAATCGATGTGGAAGAACCCAGTGTGTCTGAAACTGTGGACATACTGAGAGGTTTGAAACGTTATTTCGAAGATCATCATAATGTCAAATACAGTCTCAATGCATTGAAAGCTGCAGCGGAACTGGCAGATCGTTATATTACCGATCGTTTCCTGCCGGATAAGGCGATTGATGTTATTGATGAAGCTGGTGCCAGCCGTCGTATTCACAATACCGGCGGCAAACAAAAAACCATCAATGTTCACGATATCGAGAATATTGTTTCCAAAATTGCCAGGGTTCCAGCTAAAACCGTTTCTTCATCAGATGCCGAAATTTTGAAGAATCTTGAACGTAATCTGAAACTGGTGGTTTTTGGTCAGGATGAAGCTATTGATACCATCGCCAATGCCATCAAGATGTCACGATCCGGCCTGGGCAATCCCGATAAGCCCGTAGGTTCATTCCTGTTCGCAGGTCCTACCGGTGTTGGTAAAACCGAAGTGA
The DNA here is from genome assembly GCA_041592495.1 of Gammaproteobacteria bacterium. Lineage (GTDB taxonomy): Bacteria > Pseudomonadota > Gammaproteobacteria > SZUA-229 > SZUA-229 > JBFHPZ01. Next base: position 1,067 of record JBFHPZ010000221.1, read on the forward strand.
CACGTCAATTATCCAAAGTGATGGGTATTGAGCTGATTCGCTTTGATATGTCTGAATATATGGAACGCCATACAGTTTCACGGCTGATTGGCGCGCCTCCCGGATATGTCGGTTTTGATCAGGGCGGTTTGCTGACCGATGCGATCAACAAGCATCCCCACGCGGTGTTATTGTTTGACGAAATCGAAAAGGCTCATCCGGACGTATTCAACCTGCTGCTTCAGGTCATGGATCACGGTACATTGACTGACAGTAATGGTCGCAAGACCGATTTCCGCAATGTGGTTATTATCATGACCACCAATGCCGGTGCCCAGTTAATGAGTCGTCGTACCATGGGCTTTACCGAGCAACATCACGAGACCGATGGCATGGAAGAGCTCAAGCGTATTTTTACGCCAGAGTTCCGCAATCGCCTGGATGGCATTGTCCAGTTCAAACCTCTGGATGAACGTACCATCGCCCATGTGGTCGACAAGTTCATTATCGAGCTTGAGCATCAGCTTGAAGAAAAGCATGTGGTGCTTTCGGTTGATAACGCCGCCCGTGAATGGCTGGCCAGAAAAGGCTATGATCCCAAAATGGGAGCCAGACCCATGGCTCGTGTCATCCAGGAGCATCTCAAACGTGTGCTTGCGGAAGAGTTGCTGTTTGGTCGCCTCAGCAAGGGTGGGCATGTCAAAGTCAATCTGAACGAGAGCGGCGATGATCTGGAAATTGAAATTCTGGACAAGGAAGCTGTAGCAGGTTGATTGCCTGTTTTATATGAAACGCAAAAAAGGCTGTGAAGAATCACAGCCTTTTTTATGGGATTCGGAAAAGGCGATTATTTGGCGCGGAATACAATGCGGCCTTTTGCAAGGTCATAGGGGGTCAGCTCAACAGTTACCTTGTCACCGGTCATGATGCGGATGTAGTTTTTACGCATGCGGCCTGAAATATGTGCTGTGACAATGTGGCCGTTCTCCAGCTCAACCCGGAACATGGTATTAGGCAGGGTTTCAATAACCGTACCTTCTAATTGCAATGCATCTTCTTTAGCCATTAACCTTCTCGTGTTACGTAAGACGGGCCCAATTATCAATAAATTGGCCTATTAAGCAAGTGTTTCTGATTATTTGGCCGAGGTTTCGACCGAATAAAGCTCGGGAAGCAATAATGCCGGGTCAATCATGGTCTCATTGGCAATGACAGACAGATGCAAATGAGCGCCAGTGACGCGGCCGGTTTGACCAACCGCTCCTATAACCTGGCCTTTCTGGATTGTGTCTCCAGGTTTCACATCAATGCGGTGCATGTGTGCATATAAACTGATCAAGCCCTGGCCGTGGTCGATATAGACCATGTTGCCGCTGAAGAAAAAGTTCCCGGTTTCAATTACAGTGCCTGATTCCATGGCTTTAATGGGTGTGCCTTCCGGTGCAGCGATATCAAGGCCTGAATGGGGTGCGCGCGGTTGTTCGTTGAAAAAGCGACGCAAGCCAAAAACACTGCTGATGCGTCCTTCGACAGGAATCATGAACTCGGTTTTTACCGTATCATCGGACCAGTGTTTGCGAGCCCGATTTTTAATGCCTCGTTCTTTTTGAATACGTTTAAGGTCTTCCTGATTAGGATTCACCTTGCGTTTATTGGTAATGGTTAAATGCTGTTCCTGATAGGCCTTATTCGAAATGTCGAAGCTTTGCTTTTGTTTTGTTCCGTCTATATGGCGCAGTTCAATGTTATCAGTGCCTGGTTTGGCTGAAAGTGGTATGCCAACCAGGGCAAAGTGTTTTTGTTCCTGGTTAATTATGGCGAGTCGTTTGTTGTTGTAATACGCCCTGGGTAAATTATCAGACGCCGCAATTTCAATCAGTGCTATACCACCAGGCACAGGATTATGTTTGGGAAATGCAACAGTTATTCCGGCATAAAGGCAAAGCAGTAGCAGCGTGAGTGATTTAATAAATGACACTGTGATCAAACATCATGTTGTGAATATGTATGGTTATAATAGTGCAATTGCATTGAAGGAAAAGCCAATTATGTCGAATACTGTGCATCTTGCCAAGAGAATGGGTGAAATCCGCCCATTCCATGTCATGGATTTATTGGCAAGAGCAAGACAGCTGGAGGCACAAGGTCGATCAATTATTCATCTTGAAATTGGCGAGCCGGATTTTGCAACTGCAGATAGCATTATCAATGCAGGTCATAATGCGCTGGATAATAAATATACACACTATACGCCATCTATGGGTTTGCCTGCGTTACGCCAGACAATCGCGGATTATTATCTCAAACGATATGATTTGCACATAGATGCCAGGCGTATTGTCGTTACACCTGGTGCTTCAGGTGCCTTACATCTGGCCCTGGCGGTGTTGATCAATCCAGGTGAGCAGGTGCTAATGGCGGATCCTGGCTATCCCTGCAATAGACATTTCGTGCGATTACTCGAAGGCAAGGCTTTGAGTGTGCCGGTGACTGTAAACACAGCGTACCAACTGACGGCTGACTTGCTTCAGGATCACTGGAATGATGCTGTGGTTGCAGCCATGGTGGCCAGCCCGTCTAATCCGACCGGAACGCTGGTTTCCAAAAGTCAGATGCAATCGATGGTCGATTTTATTGATTCAAAAAGTGCAGCGTTTCTGGTTGATGAAATCTATCAAGGGCTTGTTTATGATGCTGATGATTACACGGCGTTATCATTAAGCAACAATATTTTTGTGATTAACAGTTTTTCAAAATATTTTGGCATGACAGGGTGGCGACTCGGTTGGCTTGTGGTGCCGGAAGCCTATATCGATGCTGTTGATCGTCTGGCACAGAATATTTTTCTCGCAGCACCAACCTTGTCGCAATATGCTGCACTGGAAGCTTTTTCAGAAAAGACATTGATGTTGCTGGATCAGCGTCGTGACGAATTCAAGAAGCGTCGTGACTTCCTGCTACCCGCGCTGCAGGAGCTTGGCTTTAAGATTCCGGTTAAACCGGAAGGTGCATTTTATATTTACGCTGATTGCAGTAAATTTACCCATGATGCTTATAGCTTTGTTTATAAAATGCTGGAAGAGGTGGGTGTGGCAGTTACTCCCGGCATAGATTTTGGTTCCAATCGGGCCAATCTGCATGTGCGTTTTGCCTATACACGTTCAATAGCTGTGCTGGAGCAGGCAGTTGATCGTATGGCGAAGTTTTTGAATAAATACTAGTTTATATTAACAATGCAATACTCTGGCTGGGGTTGTATATAATTTTTTAAGGAACCTTTTGTGTCCTCTCTTTTTAAACATATTCGTGAAGATATAAACAGCGTATTTGATCGCGATCCGGCGGCCAGAAATGTCTTTGAAATAATCACTACCTATCCCGGCATACATGCTGTTATCTTTCATCGATTGAGTCATGCGCTGTGGAAGCGAAATTTTAAATGGCTTGCCCGAGTGCTATCCAATATTGTTCGATGGTATACCGGCATTGAAATACATCCGGCGGCTGTCATTGGTCGACGATTTTTTATCGATCATGGTACCGGGGTGGTCATAGGTGAAACTGCAGAAATAGGTGATGATTGTACTCTGTACCATGGTGTCACCCTGGGTGGTACAGCCTGGCAGAAGGGCAAGCGACACCCAACCCTGGAAAATAATGTTGTTGTGGGTGCCGGTGCCAAGGTGTTAGGGCCGATCACCATCGGAGAAGGGTCGCGCATAGGGTCTAATGCGGTGGTAACCAAAGATGTGCCCAACGGGGCTACTGTAGTCGGCGTGCCTGGCAGGGTGATCGAACGCAAAAAAGAAGACAAGGCTACGCAGAGAGCAGAAACTGCCCGTAAGTTAGGCTTTGATGCCTATGGTGTTGCACAGGATGCGCCTGATCC
>JBFHPZ010000222.1:0-4907 GCA_041592495.1 Gammaproteobacteria bacterium
GACATTATGAAATTGCCCTTACGGTCTTGTCATCATGAAAAACAACCCGTGCAGACGGGAAAATACAGCAAAATTCGGAACCCTTGCCCACTTCACTTTCAACCCGAAACTCCGCATCATGGCGTCGTAATACTTGCTTCACAATCGCCAGCCCCAGGCCGGTGCCACCGGTTGATCGCGAGCGCCCGATATCCACGCGATAAAAACGTTCAGTCAAGCGTGGTAAGTGTTCGCGTGTAATGCCTGGCCCATTATCTTTAACGCAAAAAATGGCGCCATCACCTAGAGCCACCCATTGAATTTGAATATGTGTCCCTTCCGGGGTATAGCGCACAGCGTTCGATACCAGATTGACGAATGCACTATATATTTCCTGCTCAATTCCTTTCAGCTGGAGGTCTGCATCCACATCGGCTTCGATCTGATGTTTGCCCTGGCTGATTTGCGTGGCTTCGGTCACCATATTTTTTACCATGCTGGCCACATTGATGACCGAGCTGGTATCCAGTGCAGCCGGTGTGCCTGTATCCAGTTTGGATAAAAGCAACAAATCTTCCACCAGGGTTTTCATGCGCAGAGCCGGTGCCTCAATGCGCTGGAGATAAGCCTTGAGATCATCCACATCAATTCGATCATCATCTTTCAGGGTTTCCAGGTAACCCATAATCACCGTCAATGGTGTGCGTAATTCGTGGGAAACATTGGCAATGAAATCTCGGCGCATGGTCATCAGGCGTTGTATATGGGTGACATCACTCACCAGCATCAAACGCTGCCCCCGGGTGGTGCCGTAAGGCGTGATGCGAATATTTAAAATACGCGAGACATCCAGGGGCGACGCAATTTCAAGATGTTCCTTGTATTCGCCCTGTTGCAGGTAATGGATAAACCGTGGATTACGCATCAGATTACCGATGAACTTGCCCTGATCGGTTTGCTTAAGCCCTAACATGGAAGAGGCCGTCACATTAAACCAGACAATGTCGCCATCCTGATCCAGTACAACAGCAGCATCCGGTAGAACACCGGAAGTGTTTTGCCATTCGCGTAAAAAGTTTGTGAGCTTTTTCTTACGTTTGCGACTGCGTAGTCGAATACGATAAATCCGGAAGGCTATGTCATCCAGCACACCGCCAAAATCATCCGGCTCACTCAGACCTTGATGAATCCATTTTTCAAATTTGCGTAAACGTCGCGCAAAGCTGTAAATAAAAACCAGAAAACCCAGAAAAATGCCAACGGAAGGATAACCAAATATGAGACCCAGCAACCAGGAAGTGGCGACAACGAAAATCAGGCGCCAGAATTCGCTAGACCAGGATCGGGACATATGAAAAGCCTTGGCTGTATATTGGAAATTTTATCTAATGGAGAAGCGGTATCCCGCACCCCTTACGGTCTGCACCAACTTATCATATCCGTAGGGAGAAAGCAGCTTGCGCAGGCGTAGTATATGGACATCGACCGTACGTTCTTCAACATACACATTACGCCCCCATACCAGATCCAGCAATTGTTCACGACTGTAAACCCGGTCCTGGTGTTTAAGGAAGAACTCCAGCAACTTGAATTCCGTCGGCCCCACCTGGATTGATTCATTTCCGATAAGTAAACGGTGTGCCTTCATATCCAGGCTTAGATCATTAACCTGTAACACATCATCTTCATCGTTGCCGCTGCGCCGTAACAAAGCTTTCATCCGCGCCAGCAATTCCTTGGGTGAAAAAGGCTTGGTGACATAATCATCAATGCCGGTATCGAAACCGCGAAGCTTGTCCGCTTCTTCACCACGGGCCGTCAGCATGATTACGGGAATATTTTGCGTCAGCTCATCCTTGCGAATACGCTTGACGAATTCAGGCCCTTCCATGCCGGGTAACATCCAGTCCACCAGCATAATTTCCGGCAGAATGGCGCCCAGTTTATCCAGCGCCTGTTCAGCGTCTTCCGTTTCAACCACAGAATAACCGGCACGCTGCAGTGAAAACACCAGCATGTCACGAATATCTTGATCATCTTCAACGACCAGTACTGTTCTCGTACTCATAAATTGCCTTGTCCCATAATTTTACAGGACGTATTAAATTACGAATCTGTTACATTTTCATGACAATCTACAGGGATTGGTATAACAAGGATATGTCAGCAGACAGTTTATTCTGTTCTCAGGGCATCAACCGGATTCATTCGGGCTGCCCGCCTTGCGGGAATCACACCCGCCAGTACACCAATGAACACTGCCAGCAGCTCGGCCATCACCACGAAGTGCCAGGGCGTATAAGCCGGTAACGCCGGCACCAGGACATGCAACAAAAAGGCGCCTGACCAGCCCAGTAACAGCCCGAAGAAACCGCCAATGGCTGACAGCACCACGGCTTCCCCCAGAAACAGCCAGAGTATTTGTCGGCGTTCCGCACCCAGGGCGGTGAGCAAACCAATCTCCGATGTACGTTCCTTTACGGCAATGGTCATGATAGTGAGAATACCCACACCACCCACCAGTAATGAAATACCGCCAAGGGCACCCACGGCGAAAGTGAGTATATCCAGCACCGAGGTTAATACTTCCAGCATCTGTTCCTGGGTGGTGACCGTAAAGTCCTCGGAACCATGGCGCGCTGCCAGCATATTCATAATTTTTGCTTTCACCTGATTGGCATCTGCCGTCGGTTTGTACAACACATCGATTTCCAGAAGGCCTTCGCGGTTGAACAATGCCATGGAAATCGAGGCAGGTATATACACCGCATCATCCAGATCAAAGCCCAGCAACTGGCCCTTGGATTCCATAATGCCCACGACGCGAAAACGATAACTGCCAATGCGTATGATTTCGCCCAGGGGTATTTCGGAACCGAACAGCTCATCCTTGACCTTGCTGCCTAAAACCGCAAACGCCCGTGCCGAGCGCGGATCATCATCGGGTAAAAACTGCCCCATGGATACATGAAACTGCCAGACGGCGGGCACATCATGACCCACGCCATACACCATGGTGCGTCGCTGACGCTGGTTGCCTTCCACCGAGGCATTGCCCTGTATCACCGGCACCGATGCAATAATTTCATTCAGGCGTTTCAGTGCTTCCGAATCATCCAGTGTCAGCGGCCGCACCGAATTGACCATGGCGCCGGAGAAACCGGTGGTCGTGATCTTGCCGGGATTAATGCCAATGATGTTGGTGCCGAACTGGCTAAATTCCGCAATCACATAACGATGCAAACCCTCGCCCATGGATGTGAGTAACACCACCGCGGCAATGCCCACGGCAATGCCGAGTGCGGTCAAACCACTGCGCATACGCCTGGCCTGGATCGCACCGAATGACATCTTGAAGAATTCGCGAAATTCCATATCAGCGTCCCGTGAGTGCCTGCACCGGATTCAAATCCGCCGCCCGGCGTGCCGGTGCCAGACCAAAAACAATACCGGTTAACAAGGCCACACCCAGTGCAGCCCACAGTGCCCAGTCCGGTGCAACAAAGGGGAAATCGGGAAAATACTGTTGCAGCACCCAGTTACCGCCCAAACCCACCAGCAAACCAATCAGGGCGCCAATCAAGGACAAAAATGCAGATTCCATCAGGAACAATAATAAAATTTGTTTACGTGGCGCACCCAGTGCTTTTAATAAACCAATTTCACTGGTGCGTTGCGTCACCGCCACCAGCATCACATTCATAATCATAATACCGGCCACCACCAGACTCACGGCAGCGATGCCACCCAGTGAATAGGTCAGCGTTGAAAGAATGCGATTGAAGGTACTGAGCAAGGAATCCTGTGACAATATGGTGACATCATCTTCACCATCGTGACGTTCGCGAATAATGTTGCGAATATCATCCTGGGCTTTTACCAGCACCTCCTTGTTGGTTGCTTCCACCAGAATACGAAACAGGGATGTCACATTGAACAGGCTTTGCGCCGAGGCAATGGGCATGATGAGAACATCACCCATGTCCATTCCCATCGACATACCTTCCTCACTCAATACACCAATGACTCTACAGCGATTCTGATTAACCCGCACCCACTTGCCCACAGGTGATGTCTGTCCGAATAATTCTTTAGACAGGGAATAACCCAGTACACACTCCGATGAACCACGAGACACTTCCTGCTCAGGTAAAAACTTGCCACGCGACATGTCCAGTTGACGCACCACGAACATACTGGCAGTAGCACCAAGAATGGTGACTTCGCGTTCGCGTTGCTCATAGGATACCGGCGCAGAACCTACTATCAACGGCGCAACATATTTAACATTACGGCTGCGATGCAAGGCCATGGCATCGTTTAAGGTGAGATCCCGTGATGTTTCACCCATCATGGGTGGTGCACCTCCGGTGGTTTCATTTCGACCCGGTAACACAATTAACAGATTGGTACCTAAAGATGAAAACTGATCCGTAATGTAAATGCGCGCACCTTCACCCAATGAAGTCAGCAACACCACCGATGCCACACCAATGGCCATGGCCAGCAGTGTTAACAGGGTTCGCGTCATATAACCATGCAGGGCATGCAACGCAAACTCGATGACATCATGAATGCGCATATTGTTCGTTCTGTATTTGTTCCGATACTTTTCCATCCATCATACGAATGGTGCGATGGGCCCGTTTGCCGAGTTCAAGATCATGAGTAACCACCAGCAAGGTAATGCCCTGCTTGTTCAGGTCTTCGAGCACATTAATCACATCGATGCTGGAATGATGATCCAGATTTCCCGTCGGTTCATCCGCCAGCAACATCACCGGTTGAGTAATAATTGCACGGGCGATGGCTACACGCTGGCGCTGGCCACCGGATAATTGATCAGGACGATGATGACCGCGATCCGTTAAATGAAAAGCTTCTAGGGTTTATTTCACACGTGCGTTTTTTTCATCATGATCGACACC
>JBFHPZ010000223.1:0-4891 GCA_041592495.1 Gammaproteobacteria bacterium
AAATACATCAACATGACCTGCAGCAAGCGGATTTAAACACGGTCCAGCAAGTGCTGAACGGTTTTCAGCATGGCTTTCCCTTGTCAGCCACGCCCTATGCGGATATGGCATCCCAACTCGGCATGGACGAACAGAGCCTGCTGGATTTACTGGCCATGCTGCAGGACAAGGGCATCATCAGCCGCATTGGCGCGGTGTTCCGCCCCAACCGTATTGGTGTTAGCACTCTGGCCGCCATGGCAGTCCCACAGGACCAGCTGGAACGTATCGCCAACCTCATTAGCAATTATTCTTCAGTAAACCACAATTACGAGCGCGAGCATCACTTTAACCTGTGGTTTGTGGTGACCGCCGAATCTCAGGAACACCTCAACAATATTCTTGCGGATATGGAGCAAAAAAGCGGCATTCGCATTTTGTCTCTGCCCATGGAAAAGGATTATCACATCGACCTTGGATTCCCGCTGCAACTGATCCAGGGAGGCGGTCATGATTGATGAACGCCAACTGATTGCCGTTTTACAGCATGGACTGCCACTGGTCAGCCGCCCCTATCAAGTCATTGCCCAACAAATTGGTAGCACAGAAATCGAAGTCATGAATTACATCGCCCTGATGCAACAACGGGGTGATATTAAACGTTTTGGTGTGGTGGTACGCCATCGTCCGCTGGGCTATAAGGCCAATGCCATGGTGGTCTGGGACATACCCGATGATCGTGTAGATGAACTCGGTCAGTGCTTTGGCCAGTTTGAATTTGTCACCCTAAGTTATCGCCGTCCACGTCATCTGCCGGACTGGCCCTACAATCTGTTTTGTATGATCCACGGCAAAGATCGTGACGATGTATTACGCAACCTGGCACTGATGACCGAGCGTTGTAATGTGACTAACATTCGCCATGAACCCCTGTTCAGCAACCAATGCTTTAAACAGCGCGGCGCCATTTACATCCATAATGAACAGCAGGAAAAACAGGCAGCAAAAGCATGAGCCTGCACCCACTCGATCGTAAAATCATCAATCATCTCCAGGGCGGTTTTCCCATTAGTGAAAATCCCTGGGATGAACTGTCGGAACAACTGGAAATTCCCGCCGATGACATCATCAATCGCATACAAGGTTTGCAGGATGAGGGTTATCTGAGCCGCTTTGGTCCCATGTATCACGCGGAAAAAATGGGTGGCGGCCTGACACTGGCAGCGATTAAAGTTCCTGAAGATCGCTACGATGAAGTCACCGACATCGTCAACAGCTTCGATGAAGTTGCACACAATTACGCCCGTGATCATGTATTGAATATGTGGTTTGTCATTGCGACGGAAAAACCGGAACAGATACAAACCGTGGTCAACCAGATCGAACAACAAACCGGACTACGTGTGTACAACATGCCCAAGCAGGAAGAATATTTCCTGGGACTGAAGTTCGAGGTATAAGCATGCCAGTCGCCACGAAAAAACAGAACGACATGCTTATGGATGAAACGGATCGCCGCATTATCGAACTCACCCAGAGCGGATTACCGCTGGTGCGTCATCCCTGGCATGCAGTGGCCGAGCAACTCGATATGGATGTGCAGGATTTACTCGTGCGCATGCAACGTATGCAGGATACAGGCATTATTCGCCGTATCGGTGTCGTGCCTAACCATTACAAGCTGGGCTATGTCGCCAATGGTATGAGTGTGTGGAATGTGCCGGATCACAAAATCAGTGAACTCGGCCATAAAATCGGTGCACTGGATTTTGTTAGCCATTGTTACCAGCGCCCACGTTTTTTACCGGAATGGCCCTACAACCTGTTCGCCATGGTGCATGGCAAAACACGCGACGATGTAAACCGACAAGTGCAAATTATTGCTGACTTACTAGCTGAAGATAATCGCGGCCACACCGTATTGTTCAGTAGCAAAATATTGAAGAAAACCGGGCTGCGAATATAGTTTTAAATGACTTCAACGCAAAGGCGCCATGACGCGAAGGGCGCAAAGAATTTTTGATGTATCCCTGTTCTACATGGAACATGTGGAAACGGATAACTGGCAGTTTAACTTGCTTTATTTATCACAAAATTCATCTTTGCGTTCTTTGCAACTTCGCGGCTTTGCGTTGAAAGAGAGAGCCCCATGTTCAGAATGACCCAGTTCATGAAAACCCTGGTTGAGGATACCCCCATCGGTCCTGCCCGCAAACCGCCTGGCCCGGTGGTGATCTGGAATCTGGTACGTCGCTGCAACCTTACCTGTAAACATTGTTATTCCATTTCCGCCGACAAGGATTTTCCCGGTGAACTCGACACCCAGCAGGTGTTCGATGTGATGGATGATCTCAAACAATTCCATGTGCCTGTGCTCATTCTATCCGGCGGCGAGCCTTTGTTACGCCCGGATATTTTTGATATTTCACATCACGCCAAGTCCATGGGATTTTATGTCGGCCTGTCGAGCAACGGCACCCTGATAGACGACAATAATATTAAACAAATTGCTGAAGTCGGTTATGACTATGTGGGTATCAGCATTGATGGCATTAAAAAAACCCATGATTATTTTCGTCGCCGCGAAGGCGCATTTGAGGAAGCCATGCGCGGTATTGAGCTGTGCAAACAACATGGCATCAAGGTCGGCATGCGTTTTACACTGACCCAGGATAATGCACATGAATTACCCGATATATTGCATCTGATGCGTGAACACGATATCGACAAGTTTTATTTATCCCATTTAAATTACGCCGGTCGCGGTAACAAGAATCGTAAGGATGACGTGTTCCATAAAATGACCCGCACTGCCATGGATCTGCTATTCGATACCTGTCTGGATTACATCAACATTGGCAATCCCAAAGAATTTGTCACCGGTAACAACGATGCCGACGGGGTTTACCTGTTGCAATGGGCAAACAAACATTTTCCGGACAAGCTCAATGAACTGCGTACACGACTGGAACAATGGGGTGGTAACTCATCCGGAGTTAACATCGCAAACATCGATAACCTGGGCAATGTGCATCCCGATACCTTCTGGTGGAATTACGACCTGGGTAATGTGAAGCAACGCCCTTTCTCCGACATCTGGCAAGACGTATCCGATCCGCTCATGGCCGGTCTTAAATCCAGCCCCAGACCACTTCTCGGTCGTTGCGCCGTGTGTACACAACAAAAAATTTGTGGTGGCAACACCCGGGTGCGCGCCTATCAATTAACCGGCAATCCCTGGGAAGAAGACCCTGCCTGTTATTTAACAGACGAAGAACTCGGCATCGAAGATCATCAGGAACGTTTGCAAAACCGACCCTATGATGGAAGACTCAAAGACATTCACATTAAACGGGCCTAACATGCTGCCAGCACAATTGTTAAAAAAAATTCCTTTGCTCTTTACACTTCTGATTTTGAACGGCCTGTCTCCTTCACTCATGGCCGCATCTGCACCGGCATTATTTAAAACCCACTGTGCCGTGTGTCATGGCGAAGATCGACTGGGCCTCATGGGCCCTGCCCTGTTGCCGGAAAACCTGGGACGCCTGCGTAAAACCGAAGCCCTGGATGTAATCAAACAGGGTCGTGCAGCCACCCAGATGCCGGGCTTTGCCGACAAGCTATCCCAGGATGAAATCCAGTCGCTGGTGGATATGGTTTATACCCCAATGGATCCCATGCCGGACTGGACCATTAATGATATCTGGGGTAGCCAGCTGGTGGACGCCGAAGCCGAAAACCTGCCGGCCACCCCCGAATGGGATGCCGACCCGATGAACCTGTTCATTGTGGTGGAGCTGGGTGATCATCACGCCACTCTTCTCAATGGCGATACCTTCGAACCCATTCACCGTTTCCAGACCCGATTTGCCCTGCACGGCGGTCCCAAATACTCCCTCGACGGGCGCTATGTCTATTTCGGTTCACGGGATGGCTGGATTACCAAATACGACCTGTACCATTTGCGGGTAGTGGCTGAAATCCGTGCAGGTATCAACATGCGCAATGTGGCGGTATCCAACGATGGCCGCTATGTCATCGCCGGTAATTACCTGCCTCATAACCTGGTGATATTGTCGGGAGAGGATTTATCACCCCTGAAGATAATTCCGGTGGAAAGTAACGGCAAAACCTCCCGCGTCAGCGCGGTTTACGATGCTACTCCACGTAACAGCTTTATTGCCGCCCTAAAGGATATCCCTGAAGTCTGGGAAATTTCTTATGAAGACCACCCGCCTCCAGGCTTCGGCAACTGGGTTCACGACTACCGTGAAGACTCTGGCGATGCAATGAAAAACCAGCGTTTTCCGGTGCGCAAAATCAAGGTGGCTGATTACCTCGATGACTTTTTCTTCAATCAGGCATACACCAAACTCATTGGCGCATCCCGTGATGGCAAGGGCCAGGTGGTGGACCTGGATGTTGGCCGTGTAATCCATGCCATTGAGTTACCGGGCATGCCCCATCTGGGCTCTGGCATTACCTGGCAATACCAGGGCAAGCCGGTACTGGCCACCCCGAATTTGAAAGAAGGCTCAATCAGTATTATCGACATGGAAAACTGGAAAACCATCAAGCGCATTGAAACCCTTGGTCCCGGCTTTTTTATGCGCAGTCATGAAAACTCGGATTATGCCTGGGTGGATGTATTCTTCGGCAAGAACAGGGATGCCGTGCATATTATCGACAAGAACACCCTGGAGATCGTCAAAACCCTGCGTCCAGCGCCGGGTAAAACCGCTGCCCACGTGGAATTCGACAAGGATGGCAAACATGCCCTGCTAAGCATCTGGGATATGGATGGTGCGGTAATTGTGTATGACGCCAAAACCCTGGAAGAGCTGAAGCGACTGCCGATGAAAAAACCTTCCGGCAAGTACAATGTATACAACAAGATCACCCGATCAGC
>JBFHPZ010000224.1:0-4870 GCA_041592495.1 Gammaproteobacteria bacterium
ACGTTGGTCAGCTGCTTGCCCTTGGTGGGGTTAACCACCAGGTCGTTGGAGCGGCTGTGGATACCGATCACCATGCCTTCATACACTTCTTCGCCATGACCGATAAACAGACGACCACGTTCCTGTAAATTAAACAGGGCATAGGCCAGGGCCTTGCCGGGACCGTTGGCAATCAACACACCATTGATACGCTGACCAATAGACGCCTTGATTCTCGGGCCATAATGATCGAATACGTTGTACATCAGGCCATTACCAGCGGTGGCTGTAAGGAACTCGGTGCGGAAGCCGATCAGGCCACGGGAAGGAATAATGTAATCCAGGCGCACACGACCACGGCCATCGGGCATCATGTCTTTCAGGTCACCCTTGCGCATACCCAGCTTTTCCATCACCGTGCCCTGGAAGTCTTCCGGCACATCAACGGTCAGCTGTTCATAGGGCTCGCATTGTTCGCCGTCGATTTCCTTGATGATAACTTCGGGACGACCCACGCAGAGCTCATAGCCTTCACGGCGCATGTTTTCGATCAATACCGATAGATGCAATTCGCCACGACCCGACACGCGCAACTTATCCGGCTCGTTGGTATCAGCCACACGCAAGGCCACGTTGTGAATCAGTTCTTCTTCCAGGCGCTCACGAATGTTACGTGAAGTCACATACTTGCCATCCTTACCGGCGAAAGGACCGTTATTTACCTGGAAGGTCATGCTCACGGTAGGCTCATCCACAGTAAGTGGCGGCATGGCTTCAACATTCTCCGGATCACACAGGGTGTCGGAAATATTCAGGCTATCGATACCGGAAAAACAGATAATGTCACCGGCACGGGCTTCATCGACTTCAATACGTTCAAGGCCATGAAAACCCAGAACCTGTTGCATGCGCAGGCCATTGCGTACTTTGCCTTTTTTGTCGATCAGGGACAGCGGCTGGTTGCGTTTGACGCGGCCCTGCTTGATACGACCGATGCCGATAACGCCTACATAGCTGTTGTAATCCAGTGAGCTCACCTGCATTTTGAAAGGCGCATCCATATCCACCTCGGGCACGGGTACGTGTTTCACAAGAGCCTCGAACAAGGGCGTCATGTCGCCACTTTTCACATCGTCGGTTAAACCGGCATAACCGTTTACACCAGAGGCGTAAATAACCGGGAAGTCGAGCTGTTCATTGGTAGCGCCTAGGCGGTCGAACAGATCAAAGGTCTGATCCAGTACCCAGTCAGGACGTGCACCGGGCTTGTCGACCTTGTTAATAACCACGATGGGACGGAATCCCATGGCGAAAGCCTTCTGGGTAACGAAACGGGTCTGGGGCATGGGGCCTTCCTGGGCATCCACCAGCAGCAACACCGAATCCACCATGGACAATACGCGCTCCACTTCACCACCGAAGTCGGCGTGACCGGGAGTGTCTACGATATTGATGCGGTAGTCATTCCAGCGAATAGCGGTATTCTTGGCCAGAATTGTGATGCCACGCTCTCTTTCCTGGTCATTGGAATCCATAATGCGTTCGCCCAGATCGGCGCGTGCGTCCAGGGTGCCAGACTGTCTTAACAGCTGGTCAACCAGCGTGGTTTTGCCATGGTCAACGTGAGCAATAATGGCAATATTGCGTAATTTTTCGATCACAAAACTGTCCCGGTGAATTCAAGGGCGGCAATTATACTGTAAATTCTGTACGCGTATGGGTGTAAAATGGCTTTTTTAGCAGTTTTAGATAAGCAGTATGCAGAATCCTCATTACGAGCGTATCGGCGGTGAAGTTACGGTACGCAAACTGGTCGATCGTTTTTATGACCTCATGGATGAGCTGCAAGAAGCAAAGGACATTCGTATATTACATGCGCCGGATCTATCCGATGCCCGGGAAAAGCTGTTTATGTTTTTATCCGGCTGGCTCGGTGGCCCCCAGTTATATACCCAGAAATATGGCCATCCCCGCCTGCGCCAGCGCCATATGCCTTTCCCTATTGGTGTAAAAGAACGGGATCAGTGGATGTTATGTATGACCCATGCCATGCAGGATGTGGGAATAGATGAAACCATACAGCAGGAATTAACCGCTGCATTTTTCAAAACAGCGGATTTTATGCGAAATAAGGATGAATGATATTTTTTGAACCACGGATGACACGGAGGTCAGGCTTTTTCGAAATAGGTATAACCCTTCACGCCTTCTTCCAGCTCCTGGATAATGCCCGCACTATCCGCCTTGCTCATATTGGCTGCCGCAATTTTTTCACGGTAAGCAGTGATCATGCTTTCAACATTGAAGTGCACATAGGTCAGTAATTCTTCAATACGATCCCCGTATTCTTCGTCCACCAGTTCATAGCCGCCATCTTTTTTCAGGCGAACATTGATGGCATCGGTATCGCCAAACAAGTTGTGCATATCACCCAGAATTTCCTGATAGGCACCCACCAGAAACACGCCTAGCCAGTAATCTTCATCGGGTTTGACATCGTGTAAGGGCAGGGTTTTTTCTATACCCTGGTTATCGGCGTAATATTCGATATGGCCATCGGAGTCACAAGTCAGGTCATGGATAATGCCACGACGTTGTGGTTTTTCATTAAGGCGATGCAGTGGCACCACCGGAAACACCTGATCTATGCCCCATACATCGGGAATGGACTGGAACACAGAAAAATTACAGAAATACTTGTCTGCCATTTTTTCATTGATTTCATCCAGCACATCGCGTTGTACTCGGGATGAATGTTGCAATTTACCCTGCAAACCACGGCAAACAGCAAAGTACAGTTGTTCAACCTGCGCACGTTGCTCCAGGGACAGGGCGCCGATGTTGTATAGGCCTTGCGCCTGTTCATACCAGTACTGGGCATCATGATATTGCTCGACATTGGCGCTATGCTGAATATTCTTGATGAGTTTTGTCAGTGCCTGAATGCATTCAATTTGCTCATCATCTTCAGGAACGTCTACCTGTGATGTATCAATGATTTCTGTTTCAATCACATTCATCACCAGCACCGCATGGTGCGCCGTCATGGCTCGACCGGACTCAGTAAAAATATTCGGGTGTTTTATTTCGAACTCATCGCAAATATTTTTGATAATACGTACAACGTTGTTGGCATATTCTTTCATGCCATAGTTCATGGAACATTCGTTGCGCGAACCCGTGCCATCATAGTCAACTGCCAGCCCACCACCAACATCAAGCACGTCCAGTTTCACACCCAGCTTGCTTAATTCAACAAAGGAACGCGCCGACTCCTGCAGGCCTTTTTGCAAATCATGAATGTTGGCGATTTGCGAACCCATGTGGTAATGCAACAACTTGAAATCATCCAGACGATTTTCATTTTTCAAGCGCTTGATTACCGCCAATACCTGGCTGGCTGACAAACCAAATTTCGCTTTTTCACCGCCACTGTTTTGCCATTTGCCTTTGCCAATGGATGACAAGCGCAGGCGAATACCGATATTGGGTTTTACAGCGAGTGACGTTGATTCCTTCAAAATCAAATCCACTTCCGATGGATTTTCCACCACGATGTAAACCTGGTGTCCCAGCTTCTGACCAATCAGCGCCAGCCGAATATATTCCCGATCCTTGTATCCATTACAAACAATGACGCCACCCTTGCGTGATAAGGCCAGTACTGCCATTAATTCGGGTTTGCTCCCCGCTTCCAGGCCCACACGCTCACCACCCTGCTGCAGAATTTCCTGCACTACACAATGTTGCTGGTTAACTTTGATGGGATAAACTCCCACATGATGACCGTCATAGTGTTGTTCATCTGCGGCAGCGGCAAAAGCATCACACAACTGGTGAATACGTTGTTTGAGAATATCGGGAAATCTTACCAGCACCGGGAAACGCAAGCCTTTGGCGCTAATTTCAGACACCAGGCTAAACATATCGATGGCATGTTCAGCGCGACTGTCCGGCATCATCATTAAATGACCGCCCGCACTGACATCGACATGGCCATTACTCCAGTTGCCGATACTGTAAGTTTGTTTTGCGTTATTGATATTCCAGTCGGTCATAATAATTTCTATATATCCAGAAGCCGTGACATTATAATTTAATGCTACAAATCATAGCCTGATTGATGCTGCTCTATTCCACGTCATGTGCTTTCGATTTAAACTTAGCGCATTATATAGAAACTGATCCCACAAATCTCAGAAGAACACGCAATGACACAACTCGATAACAGCTGGTTTACCGAAGAATGGCCCGGCGAAAAATCCGCCATTTCCCTCAAACTCAAGAAAAAATTGTATGAAGAGCAATCTGCTTTCCAGCGCATTGAGGTATTTGAAACGGAAAGCTTCGGCAAGCTGTTGACTCTGGATGGCCTGGTAATGGTTACGGATCGTGATAACTACATCTATCACGAAATGCTGTCGCATCCGGCATTGTTTAGCCATAGTGATCCGAAAAAGGTCCTGATTATCGGCGGTGGTGATTGCGGCACATTGCAGGAAGTGCTCAAGCATAAGGAAGTTAAACAGGTCGATATGGTGGAAATCGATGAGCGCGTAACCCGCGTGTCGGAGCAGTTTTTCCCCGAGCTGTGCAAATCCAATAATGACCCCAGAGCCAACATCCGTTTCGATGACGGCATTAACTGGGTGAAAAACTGCCCGGCGGGATCCTATGATGTCATTATCGTTGATGGTAGCGACCCGGAAGGCCCCGCAGCAGTATTATTCTCGGAAGAGTTTTTTGAAGCCTGTTACCGTGCTCTGAGAACCGGCGGTATTATCACTGGTCAGTCGGAATCCCCCCTGTTTCATATGAAGCTGATAAGCCATATTCATAAGGCGCTTGCGGCAGCCGGTTTCAAGGAAGCCCGTACCCTGCACTTCCCACA
>JBFHPZ010000225.1:0-4843 GCA_041592495.1 Gammaproteobacteria bacterium
AATAAATTTCTGAAACAAACTGGGTGTAAAACGATCAGTTGCAAATACATTTGCCAATACGGCGCGCTCAACACCAGCTCGTTCCTTACCCTGAAGGAAAGCAACATAAGATGCTACCAACGTAGATACATTCGCAGTAACACTCTCCTTGGTAATTTCACTGATGACTTCCAGGAACATGCCATTGGTCCTGGTATAAAAACCGATGGCATCACCAGCAGATATTTGTAAGCTGGCCACTGAGCCGCGAATCGATTCAATCTGTTCAATATTCGCCAGGCCCTTACCAAGAATGGATTTAAAACCTTCTCCGAGAACGGTCTGATCGACTTGCTGCAATGTTTCGCGTAACAACTTGAGTTTTCCATTGGTATCCGATCTTTGTTTTTCCAGCTCGGCTCCAAAGCTGGCGCCCTTACTACCTAAAAAGCCGGCCGTCATGCCGCGCTCCTTTTGCAGCTCGTGCACCAGTGCACTGGCTTTAACCGCTATATTGGCATATTCATGCACTGTTCCCATCTGCTTTGCCAGGCTGAGCTTTGCGCTGATTTCACTGGCTGAAAAATAAATGAGACCAAGCAACGGCACCAGTACCATTAAAATAAGTTTGTTACGGATTTTCATATTGCTTAATATTTGCATCTCTGGACTTCCTTTCTTATTAACTTTCAGTTAATTCGGCATAGTCTTAATAAAATAATTTTTTCTTCGCAATGTATTACCCAACAAACTCAGGCATGCATCGCTGAATGTTGAATTAATCAACCTGGCTCAACTTACCGGCTTTGCTAACCATGGAGAGTTCTTCGGTCGACAGCACTTTATCCACGTTCAGCACAATCACGAACTTGCCTTCAATCTTGCCCATGCCGGCAATAAAATCAGCTCGTATATTGGCGCCAAAGGCCGGTGCCGGCTCGATTTCGTCTGCAGGAATTTCCAGAACTTCGGATACAGCATCTACAACTACGCCAATATCCTGTCGTCCATCTGCCGTTGTCACCTCGATAATCACGATACAGGTGCGTTTGGTGATGTTGCTTTGTTTACCACCAAAGCGAGCTGACAAATCCACCACCGGTACCACTGAACCACGCAGATTGATCACACCACGGATAAAATCCGGCATCATCGGCACAGTTGTTAACTGACCGAATTCCAGTATTTCTTTTATGTAAAGAATGCCAATGGCAAACATCTCACCGGCCAGGGTAAAAGTTAAATACTGACCATCATCAACCGATGAACTTTCTTCCAGATCGGCAGGTCGCTTCTCGCAGTTTGCTGGTAATGTCATAATGTCCTCCTTAGAAGCGCACAAATTCTTCTTCACCAACAGCTGCCTTGAGGTTATGGTTATTGTTGTGCACCACGCTCAGTTTAGGCTTTGGTATATCGAGTTTTTTCTTACTCTTGATCGCAACGGTTTCAGACGCGCCGACTCTGAAAAATGCCATCAACTCCTGCAACTGTTCAGCCTGGCTACTCATTTCTTCTGCAGTTGCTGCAAGCTCTTCCGAGGATGACGCACTTTGCTGGGTGATTTTGTTTAACTGTTCCATTGCAGTGTTGATCTGACTGGCACCGGATGACTGCTCCTGGGACGCCGCAGCAATTTCCTGAACAAGATCTGATGTTTTCTGGATGGAGGGCACAATCTCATCAAGCAACTTACCGGCTTTTTCAGCCAGTTCCACACTATCCTGCGCCACTTCACCAATCTCCTGCGCTGCGACCTGACTGCGTTCAGCCAGTTTGCGCACTTCTGCCGCCACTACCGCAAAACCTTTACCATGATCACCGGCTCTTGCCGCTTCAATGGCAGCGTTCAATGCCAGCAAGTTTGTTTGATAAGCAATGTCATCGATGATGCCGATTTTTTCGGCGATCGATTTCATAGCACCCACGGTTTCACGTACGACCTTGCCGCCTTCTTCTGCTTCACGTGCGGCCTTGGTGGCCATGCCATCGGTGACACGTGCATTTTCACTGTTCTGGTTCACCGAAGCTGACATCTGTTCTACCGAAGCAGAAGTTTCTTCCACACTCGCGGCCTGTTCGCTGGCGCCCTGGCTCATGTTCTGGGCCGTTGCCGAGACTTCCTCTGAAGCACTGGACAGATTGTTTGCAGCACCACGAACTTCACCAATAATTTGTGACAACTTGCCCACCATGGCTTGCATGGCAGCCAGGAGTTGACCGGTTTCGTCTTTGCTATTGACTTCGATTTTGGCCATCAGGTCACCATCGGCTAACTGGTTCGCCACACCTACAGCCACATTAATTGGACCGGTAATTGAACGTGTTACCCAATATGCCGCAATCATGCCAACGACAAGTGCAATCAAACCCGCGATGATCATAACTGTGCGACCGTTTTCATAGGTTTGCTGCGCAAGCTGACCTGAGTCTTCCATAATCTGCCCCTGGAATTTCACCAGATCGCCTATAGCCACCATGAATACATTCAATGCAGGCAGTGTCTCCTCGACCATTTTATTTACTGCCTTTTCACGCTTGCCTTCTGCGAGCAAGCTGGCAACGCCTTTGAAGGACGCGACATAGGGTTTACGTTTTTCTTGTAATATTGCGAGTTTGGCCTTGCCATCTGGCAGGTAAAGCATTTTATCCAGTTGCTCTACGCGTTGATCAATTGCTGAAACATTACTGGAGATACGGCTCTTGATCTTGGCAAGTTCCTCAGTATTGGTTACCAGAAATAACTCAAAACTGGCCCTTGCATTGTCATTGGCAAAATCGATGATGTCATTCGCCAGTACTGACTTGGTCCAATCCTGCGTAGCCATTTTGTTGGTAATGGCATTGACGGTAGACAGTTCTTTAACGCCAACGACAATTATGATGCCCATGAGCAGTAGCACCACGCCAAAACTCATGCCGAGACGCATACCGAGCTTAAGATTTTTAAACATTGATGTTTCTCCTAAAAAAATCATGACGTGTATCAGGCAGCCGACCCAACGAATCGGTTTTGTTTAATTTCAGTTTGTTGTACTAATCCGGGTACATCGAGAATCAATGCAACCTCGCCATTGCCCAGGATGGTAGAACCACCAATACCTTGCACGTGACTAAAGATACTACCCAGGGGTTTGATGACGGTCTGGAATTCGCCCATGAGTCTGTCAACCACCAGCCCGGCCTTATTCTGTCCGTACTGAACGACGACCACACTTTCCCGGCGTGATGCCTGACCGCCTACGGCGAAAAGATCACGCAACCGAATGAAAGGCAAAACTTCACCACGCAGATTAATGTAATCGCGATCCTTACTGGCAGCACGAGTCGTTTCACTTAGTTCCACGCACTCCAGCACCATATCCAGTGGCACCACAAAAGATGATTTATCAACGCCAACCATGAAGCCATCGATGATGGCCAGTGTCAGTGGCATGCGAATGCGAAACGTTGAGCCCTGACCTGGACGGCTATCCACTTCCACCGTGCCTCGCAGAGCTGTGATATTGCGTCGTACCACATCCATGCCAACACCACGACCGGAAAGATTGGTTACGGATTCGGCTGTGGAAAAACCGGCTTCGAATATTAGATTAAATATGTCGTGATCATCCAGGTGCTCTTCATTTTGCACCAGGCCTTTTTCCCTGGCTTTTTGCAGGATACGATCACGGTTTAATCCCGCACCATCATCATTCACTTCGATAACGATGCTTCCCGAATCATGGTAAGCATTTAGATGTAAAATCCCGGCGGCTGGTTTACCTTGTTTAGCACGCTCCTCTGCCGGTTCAATGCCATGATCAATAGCATTGCGCACCAGATGCATCAGCGGATCACCAATTTTTTCCACTACGGTTTTATCTAATTCGGTTTCGGCGCCGGTAATAACCAGATCGATTTCCTTACCCAGCTCTTTCGACACTTCGCGCACCACGCGCTGAAAGCGATTGAAGGTTGCACCGATTTGAACCATGCGTAAGCGCAAGGCAGAATCACGCA
The DNA here is from genome assembly GCA_041592495.1 of Gammaproteobacteria bacterium. Taxonomy (GTDB): domain Bacteria; phylum Pseudomonadota; class Gammaproteobacteria; order SZUA-229; family SZUA-229; genus JBFHPZ01. Next base: position 3,982 of record JBFHPZ010000225.1, read on the forward strand.
CGTCTTCAACCAGACTGGCCAATGTAGAAACAGATTCAATGAGCGCACTATCACCATTTGCCTGTGCATCTAAAGCAGTGCCTGCACCGGCGATCACCAGCTCACCAATAAGATTAATCAGATGATCCAGTTTATCTGCATCAATACGCACCGAGTGAGATTCACGCGTCTTGACTTCACGTACCTGGGATTGTTTAGCCAGGGCTGCATCAATAATAGTTTGTGTGGTCATGCCACTATCAACCACGATGTTACCCAGTGGGCGATTGATATCGCGATCATTCATCATGGTTTGCAGTCGCAAGGCTTCATCGAGCTCTGACTGTGTTAAAGAACCGCTTTGCAAGAGTATTTCACCAAGACGCATGTCTTCTTCCGGCAGCTCCTCGATGTGCCTGACGTAATCCGAGAGCAGACTTCTCGGTGGTAAAATGCGAATCAGGCTGTCCTGACGTATAAATTCGAATACACTTTCGATAGTTTGTTTATCAGTGTTACTTTTGTAGTTAATTTCAAAGCCGAGATAACAGGATTCCGGATCCATGCGTTCAGCCGGGGGCAAGGCATCAGGTAATGTACTGATATTAACAATCTCTCCCAAGGTACCCAGATAACGCAGAAAAGAAATAGGATCCATACCTTCACGCAAAGAATTACGACCAAAACGCAACGAAATATGCCAGTTATCGTTCTCAACCTGAATGCCCGGTGTTACTCGTTCTACCGGCGTTTCTTGTGATTGAGGCACAGTTGCCGGTATATCAGTTTTGGCACCCACACCCATTTCTTTCAAACGACTGGTAAGCTCTGCACCTTTAATTTTCAGAACCTCATGCAACTCTTTGCCGCCATTATCAAGTTG
>JBFHPZ010000226.1:0-4820 GCA_041592495.1 Gammaproteobacteria bacterium
GGGCATGATGCCGGGGATAATTTGCTGACATCAATTACATTACGGATTCAGCAATCATTACGGCGCACAGACACTATTGCTCGCCTGGGGGGAGATGAGTTCGCTATCATCCTTGAAAACATTCATCTGCCAGAAGATGTTGTATCCGTGACAAAAAGCTTGCTGGAAAATCTGGGTAAGCCGGTTCAGATTCATCAACGTGATGTGTATGTGGGTGCCAGTATTGGTATTTCCGTTTTCCCGGATGACGGTGAAGACTTCGGTAATTTGCTCAAACATGCAGATATTGCCATGTATCGTGCCAAGGAAACCGGGCGCAACACTTTTCAATTCTATGCCGCTGAAATGAGTGCTGCCGCCATACGGCGCATGGAGCTGGAAAACAGTTTGCGTAACGCAATTGAAATGGAACAACTGGTTGTTTATTACCAGCCCAAATATGATCTGAAGAGTCGAGAAGTGCTGGGTATGGAAGCTCTGGTACGTTGGGATCATCCTGAAAAAGGTATTATTCCACCGGATGAATTTATTCCCCTGGCGGAAGAAACCGGCTTGATTGTGAAACTGGGTGAATGGGTTATTAAAAAATCCTGTCAGCAGCTCAAGCATTGGCAACAGGCTGGTTATGCCATTAACAACCTTTCAATTAATGTATCGCCGCGACAATTCCATGAACAGGATCTAGCTGGCTTATTTGAAAAAGTAATGTCGGAAACCGGCCTGGATGCGCAGCATATCGAGATTGAGCTGACCGAGAGTACCCTGGTTCAAAATCAGGTGAATGCCCGGGAAGTGCTGCGTCAGTTACATGCCATGGGTCTCAGGATTGCGATGGATGATTTCGGTACCGGCTATGCATCCTTGTCCTATCTGAAAGATTTCCCCATCCACACGGTGAAGGTCGATAAAAGTTTTATTTGGGGTATTCCCACTGACAAGCAAAATATGGCTATTGTTCGGGCCATCATTGGGCTCACTTCTGAAATGTCGCTGAGTGTGATTGCGGAAGGTGTAGAGACCGAAGAACAAATCGAATTTCTTAAAGATGTGGGATGTCATCAAGGGCAGGGTTATTACTGGAGTAAGCCAGTATCCGCCCTGGAGTTTGAGCGGGACATTCTGAAAAAATCCTGATCAACAATATGGCTATCAGTCAACTCCACGGGTTTCGGAATACATTTATAAAACGTCTGCTTGTTCCACAGGATCATGAAGTTGTGACTTTGCAGATCGATTGTGCTTGTTTGCAAGGGTATCCAGTAAGCTTGCTTTCCAGCTGATTTCCGGATCGTATCCTAATAATTGATTTGCACCTTCTGCACTGACCGCGGGGCTGGCCAACATGGCAAGCTGGCATCGGGATAATTGGCCCAGTCTGTAAGATGGAGCAAACCCCAGTGCTTTAATGGCAAGTTTGTATAAGGCTGTTGGCAGGGCCAGGACTTTATGGGGCTGTGGAGCCTGGTGACGCAGGAAATCCATGACTTCTTGTTGCCTTGGGACTTCCGGGCCGGTGATGTTAAGCGATGTATAGCCTTCCAATCCAGGCGCCATAGCTGCTCGGGCAAAGGCCTGTCCTATATCTTTGCCATCGATGATGGGCATGAATCCTCTGGTCCCCGTGGCATAGAGCACCGGTCCTGGATGGTCTGGGTGCAATAATGAGTTGATCAATGATCTGCCTAAGCGTTTTCCGGAATACAGGCCCAGGCGCAGGTTCAGGATGCTGGTAACAGGGTAGTTGCCAGATTGAGCCTTGAGGTAATCTTCCACAGCAATCAAACAATTCAGCATGGGACAGCCCCGCAGCGGGGTGCCGGAAGTGTCATCATCCACAGGGGAATTCAGGCCATTGACTGCAATACTGCTTAAATTTACAAATCGTTTAATGCGCCACTCAAAAATCCGGTTAATGAACTCAAGTGTCGGCTCCAGATAAAACTCTCGCATGGCCTTATCGTGATTGAGGAAACTGGTCCATCCCGCACAATGACAAACGCTATCAATTCCCGCCAGCAACCTGTCCTGATAGGCCAGATCACGGAGATCACCCACACGAATTTCCCCTTTAAACGCCGGTAGTAAACCCTTCGGTTCACGGCATGCGGCAACGATTTCAAGCTCCGGATGATTTATGGCCTGCAGGGTTTCCAGTACATGACTGCCTACAAAGCCCGTGGCGCCTGTGATGAGAATTTTAGGAATTGTTAATGCTCCTACTGAGAAATATCAATACAGATGTCTGATTAGCCATTAGAATAAACCGCTTTAATAAAAAAGTGCACAGTCTTGGATACACAGCTCACTATCACACAGGCATTTCTTATTGGCCTGGTCAGTACACTGCATTGCCTGGGTATGTGTGGTGGTATCATGGGGGCATTGAGCCTTAGCTTGCCCGCCGAGGTTAGAAGCCGGCGCCTGTTATGGATTAATTTCATCGCCCTGTTCAATGTTGGTCGCATTGTCAGTTATGCCATGGCCGGTTTGCTGGCCGGCGCTTTTGGTGTAGAAATTCTTCGCGCCCTGGGGCTGGAAAATGGTCACGAAATACTGCGTTATGCCGGGGTAATTTTTATGGTTGCCATCGGTTTCTATCTGGCAGGCTGGTTTCCCCAGCTGGCCCAGGTAGAGCGTATTGGCCAGCCCATATGGCGCCATATCGAGCCTGTTGCCCGAAAAATGATGCCGATCAATTCCCCTTTGCGGGCTTTGGTATATGGTATGGCATGGGGCTGGTTGCCCTGTGGCATGGTCTATGTTGTATTACTCATGACGGTCACAGCCGGTTCTGCATTGCAGGGCGGCTATATGATGCTGGCGTTTGGCCTGGGTACATTACCTACCCTGCTGTCAGCCGGAATCATGGCAAGCTGGGTGAGGAGACTCGCCAGTTCAAAAACAACAAGACAAATTATCGGTGTGTTAATTGTGCTCATCGCGCTGGCCAGTTTGTTTATTGGAGGCGGTGATGCGCACCAGCATCATCATCACTAAGGTTGGATATGAATAGATTTAATAAGCTTATTGGTGAATCTGCCGAATTTCAGTCGGTTATTCGTGCCGCACAGGTGGTAGCGGCTACAGATGTAACGGTTTTAATTGAGGGAGACACCGGAACCGGTAAGGAGTTGTTGGCGCAGGCATTGCACCAGTCCAGCTCACGTCACGACAAAGCTTTTATTACTATTAATTGCGCAGCATTGCCCGAATTACTGGTTGAATCGGAATTATTTGGTCATAAAAAAGGCTCATTTACCGGGGCATTGAATGATCAGCCTGGCTATATCAAACAGGCCGAAGGCGGCACGCTGTTCCTTGATGAAATTGGTGAGTTGTCTTTATCTGTACAGGCCAAACTATTACGATTTATCGAGTATGGCGAATGTCAGGTTGTCGGTGAGTCACAGCCACAGAAAATGAATGTGCGTCTGATTGTGGCCACCAATCGTGATTTACATAAGCAGGTTGCCGAAGGCAAGTTCCGCAGCGACCTGTATTATCGATTAAAAATCGTGCCCTTGAAATTACCCAGTTTGCAGGAGCGTAGACAGGATATAGTGCCATTGGCCGAACATTTCATTGAAGTGATTTCAAAACAGCATAATCTTGCAACACCAACGTTAATGAGTAGTGCGTTGAAAAAATTACAGGCCTATGCCTGGCCGGGTAATATTCGTGAATTACGTAACCTCTGTGAGCGTCTGGTGGTGTTATTGCCGGGGCAGCAGATAAAAGAGACCAATCTTCCTTGTGAAATTCTGCATGAAACGGATTACGACTGTAGCAGCTTTAAACTTCCTGCCCAGGGGCTTCACCTGGAGTCGCTGGAAGTTGACTTGATACAGCAGGCCTTGGGCATTACCCGTGGCAACAAGAGTCGTGCTGCGCAACTCCTTGGCATCAGCCGTGATGCATTTTTATATCGCCTGAAAAAATATTCAATCTGATCCATATCTTGCTTCCGGTGATGAAATAACTGATTTCATCACCGGATCTGTCTTGTGCTACTCTGCAAATTTAGTCCTGTGCATTCCTTATGAAATCACTGTTGCAACAGCTTGAATTGATTGTGTGTGAGTTGGCGCAAGAGGTAATCATGCCGCGTTTCAATCAGATTGGTTTTCGGCTAAAGACCGATGGCAGTCTGGTAACCGAAGCCGATCTCGCCATGCAGAATGCAGTTACCAATGAATTACAAAGATACTGGCCAGAGTATCAATTGCTGGGTGAGGAAATGCCACATGAACAACAGCAGGCACTTCTGGATTCGAATTCACCTGGCTTGTGGGTACTTGATCCGCTGGATGGCACCAGTAATTTTGCATCGGGCATTCCCATATTCTCTGTGTCACTGGCGCTGATTCAGCAGGGGCAGGTTAAGCTGGGGCTGGTCTATGATCCGGTGCGCAATGAATGCTTTTCAGCAATCAGGGGGCAGGGTGCCTGGTTAAATCAAAAGCCAATCAAAATGAATGAAACCACGCTTCTCCTGCAGCACTGTATTGCCCAGGTGGATTTGAAACGCCTACCCAAATTACTTGCTTCACGTTTAGCGAGTGAGCATCCATTTGCATCGCAACGTAATTTTGGTTCCGGTGCCCTCGACTGGTGCTGGTTGGCGGCAGGACGCAGTCAACTTTATGTCCATGGCGGGCAAAAATTTTGGGACTATGCAGCCGGCCATTTAATCTTGCAGGAAGCCGGTGGAGAATCCATCAGCTTTGATGGTGATGCTGTGTTCAAGCTATCCTTGCAGGCAAGATCTATTGTAGCGGCCCAATCAAAAGCTTTAATGGAAGATTTCTTCCATAACTACA
>JBFHPZ010000227.1:0-4813 GCA_041592495.1 Gammaproteobacteria bacterium
CATCGCCTATGAGCCGGTAATGACGTCGTCCTGGGTTGTTGATGAAAGTGAACTGATCTCACAGGCCAAGGCCAATCTGCAAAAGTTTTGTAGCAAACATAGCCTGGACAAGGTCCAGCAAGAAGTGGTTGTGGGCACACCCAAGTTTGAAATTACCGAATACGCGAAACAGCACCAGTGCGATCTCATCATTATGGGATCACATGGCAGGCACGGCTTTGGTTTATTGCTGGGTTCAACGGCAACCGGGGTGCTACATCACATGCCCTGTGATGTGATGGCCATCAAAATCGAAGACAAATAATCGGGGAAGTTCATGGCCGAAGCAGTGAAGACTACTCCGGCCAAGAGATTTAATCACAGAGTTTCAGGGTCCTTAGGTATTTACAGAATTCATCCTTGAGCTCGGCATGTTTCAGTGCCAGTTCAACATTGGCCTGCAAGTAACCCAATTTACTTCCGCAGTCATAGCGTTTGCCTTCAAAAGCGTAGGCATATACCGCTTCTTCCTTTAGCAAAGCAGCAATAGCATCGGTTAACTGGATCTCACCACCGGCACCACGACCCGTGGTCCGCAGCTTGTCAAAAATTCGTGGCGTCAGAATATAACGACCCACTACACCCTGATCAGAAGGTGCATCCTTGGGAGCCGGCTTTTCCACAATCTGATCGACTCGACTAATACCCTGATTCACTTCCGGGCCGGACACCATACCGTATTTATCACTTTCTTCCCGTGGAATGGTTTCAGTGCCAATGACCGAGGCATGAAATTCGTTATACACATCGACCATTTGCGCCATGCAGTTTTTGCCATCGTTGTTCTGCAACAAATCATCCGCCAGAATTACCGCAAAGGGTTCATCCCCTACTACCGGCTCGGCACACAAAACCGCATGCCCCAAACCCAGCGCTTCCGCCTGGCGTAAATAAATACAGTTAACATGGGATGGCAACACGTTGCGCGCCAGCTTCAGTAACTTCTCCTTGTTGCGCGCTTCCAGTTCGGCTTCAAGTTCATAAGCCTTGTCAAAATGGTCTTCAATGGCACGTTTGTTACGTCCATTAATAAAAATCAATGTGTCTATACCCGCTTCTACGGCTTCTTCAGCGGCATACTGGATCAGGGGTTTATCGACAATGGGTAACATTTCTTTGGGACTGGCTTTGGTGGCGGGAAGGAAACGGGTGCCCAGACCGGCAACTGGAAAAACAGCTTTGCGTATTGCTTTCATGTAATTGATTTCCCTAAAAATATTGAACTTATTATGGTTAATTTGAATTGTGATGTATAGTCGTGTTGCACCATTTTAACCTAATTGATTGCTTTGACGAAATTGTGACCAGTTCCATCTTCATCCCCGCATATGCTCATTTTCCTTCTGCCCTGGCGGATCGTATTCTTGCCGATTGCACTGAAAATTTGCCCGATTTGAGTCGAACCTGCATTTTTATCCCGAATGCCCTGGCCGCCCATCAATTACGGAAATCCCTGGTAAAACAAACACCTGCATTGATAGGCCCATATATCGGGCCGATGCGAGACTGGATTAATGATCATATTGCCCTGGTGGACAGCCAGTACAGCCTTGTTAATCAACAGGCCCGACAACTGATTTAGCTCGATGCTCTCAAGCAATACACGCACTTATTTAATGCAGATAATATCTGGCATGTCAGTGACAGCCTGTTGCAGCTGTTTGATGAACTGGCGGCAGAACATTGCAATATTCATGAGTTGTCTGCGGAACAATGGCAACAACGACTGGAAAAAGCCTATGGCATCCACAATAAAAGCATTAAATACCTGAACCATGAAGCCAATATTGTCCACACCCTGTGGCAAGCCTGGCAACAGCAACTCAATGCCCAGCAATACATGGATGACATCAGTGCCTACCATCTGCGATTAGCCAACAGCCAGCAACAGTTATCGGGGGACTGGTACTTTTATATCGTTAATGCAGCACAACTCGATACGGCCGAAAAAGACTGGTGCCGGTCTATCACACAACAGAATCTCGTTTATATTGAACAGCGACCCGAAAAGGATGAAACGAACAGTTACAACGCTTTCATACATCAGGCATACAATACCGAGCAGACTTTGCTTGAGCGTAGCCAGCAACTGCCAACACAGATTACTCACCAGGACATAACACAACAATTAAGCCTGTTTGCGGCAAACAGTGCCGAACAGGAAGCTATGGCGGTAGAACTTCAGGTACGCCGGTGGTTAACACAGGGAAAGAAAAATGTCGCCGTCATTACCGAAGATCGAAAACTGGCTCGGCGCATTCGTGCTTTGCTGGAACGCGCCAATATCATTATTCAGGATACCGCCGGCTGGTCTCTGTCCACAACCAGTGCGGCATCCAGTATTGAGCGCTGGCTGGAGTGTATTGAGGAAGATTTTGCCCATCAGCCACTCATCGACTTACTCAAGTCACCTTTCTTCATAATGCCCGACAAACGGGAAGAACACCTGGCGCAGGTTTATCGTTTTGAACAGGACATCATTCGCCATGAAAAAATCACCCGGGATATCAACCGTTATCGACAGGCACTCAAATCAAGACAAGGGCGATTACAATGGCCGGCCGAAAGTTATGCCAAGCTTGAGCAGTTATTCAATTTACTGGAAAGTAGCGCGACACCACTGCGCCAACTTTATCTATCAAGCAACAACCATCCGCCACAATTGTTTCTTGAAGCCCTGACCAAAAGCCTGGACACACTCGGCATGCATCCATTACTGGATGGGGATATTGCCGGCACACGTATTCTGCAGGAAATAACTAAAATGCTGGCCGGTTTACAGCATGCCGCACCGGACATGAACTGGCAGGATTTTAGAACCTGGTTAGGCAGCATACTGGAAACATCACAATTCACACCGCAGGATTTACCATCTGTCGTACAACTGATGAATATGAAACAGGCACAGTATTGTCATTTTGATGCCTTGATTATCGCCGGTGCCAATCGTAACCATTTTCCCGGCTTCGCTTCACAAATTCCATTTTTCAACCACAGTGTTCGACAATCCCTCGGACTTAAAAGCTGGTCCGAAACAAAACAGGATAGTTTCCAGCGATTTCTGTGTCTGCTTGAAGCAGCCGACACCTTACTCATCAGCTACAAACGCGAGCAGGATGGCGAATGGCTTCAGGCCTCACCCTGGGTGACTAGTGTGGATGATTTTTCCCGGCTGTGCTGGAACCGGGATTTACATAACACCGGGCTGCGTGATTTATTGAAACAAAAAATCACGTTGCAAAATCATGAACACGCCTCACTACCGGCGTTACAGTTGGCCCCACAAACCAGGATTAAACCGCAATTAATTCCCGAAACCTATTCCGCAACCAGTTATCAGCGTCTGATCAACTGTCCCTATCAGTTCTTTGCAGCGGACACACTCAAGCTGAGGGCGGAAGAACATATTATCGAAGGCCTGCAAAAATCAGATTATGGCCAGAAAATTCATCAGATTCTGTGCGCGTTTCACCAGCAGACTTCTCAGTTGCCAAAACCATTTGCAGGCAAGGTCAGCAGCCAGAACAAATCGCAGGCCCTGGAACATTTAATCAACTTGTCCAGGCTGGTGTTTGAAAAGGACATTGAAGACAATGTACAACACCGGGGCTGGTTACAACGCTGGCTCATCACAGCGCCTGCGTATATCGACTGGTTGATTGAACATCAACTGCAATGGGATATTGATCAGCTGGAGCAGGAATATATCGTTGAACTGAATGGCAAAATAAAATTAAAGGGCCGTCTGGATCGCATTGATAAACAACAGCAACACTATTCCATTATTGATTACAAAACCGGCGCTGTAGCATCCAGGACCAGCGTACAGAATGGTGAGGAAGTACAGCTGATCAGCTACGCCGCACTCAAACCGGATGTCAGCGAAATCAGTTATCTCAAACTGGACAAGGGTGAAGTCAAGGCCGGACCGGTGTTGCAGCAGGAAGAATTGCAGCAACTCAAACAACAAAACCTGCAACGTTTAACAACGGTGATTGAACAGCTGCATCAGCAGCATCCCCTGCCAGCCTGGGGTGACAAACATACCTGTGACCAATGCGACATGCAGGGTCTTTGCAGGAAACAATTCTGGGAGAATAACTAAGACACATAAAAAAACCTCTTGCGAACAAGAGGTTTTTTATTCAAGAGCGTACAGCGAAACTATTCGACTGCGAACACTTCACCCTTGACCGTATTGAATATAACCTTGCCATCAGCAATGGTTGGCGATGAATAAATCTTGTCACCGGATTCATATTTCCAGCGTTCATTTCCAGTTGCAATATTCATGGCATAGAGATTGCCATCAGTACTGCCAATGTACATGGTGCTGGATGTGATCACAGGGGATGAGAAAATAGCGCCTTCGGTTTTGTATTCCCAGTGACGGGCGCCGGTCTTGATGTCGTAAGCATAGATATAGCTATCGGCGCTGCCGAACATGACCGCTTTTTCGTTAATAGCGGGTGAAGAAAAAATATTTCCGGCAGTTTTCTTTTTCCAGGTTTCCTGGCCTGTTTTCACATTAATGGCATGCATGTGTTTATCATCGCTGCCAAAAAATATCGTTGATTGATTCAAACTGGGTGAGGAGTAAATACGCTGGCGGGTGGCAAATGTCCACTGTTCCTGACCGGTTCGTTTATTCACTGAAATCAGATTACCATTCAGGGTACCGATGTAAACATTTTCATCAAGTACCGCCGGTGAAGTATAGACACTACTCTTGGCATTGAAACGCCATTTTTCATAACCCGTCCTGGCATCAATG
>JBFHPZ010000228.1:0-4809 GCA_041592495.1 Gammaproteobacteria bacterium
CGTAACATAATGAATTTATGCTGAGGTCGATCAAGAAAACCCTGTTCCTGCATCAGGTCCTCACAATACAGCGCCCATCCCTCATAGAAGGTTGCCGAGGCATTTAATAATCGCGGCAAACTGTTGGCCGGGTTACTGTTGGCACGCACAAACTGCAAGTGATGACCGGGATAAGCTTCATGGACACAGGTCAGGTCAATCGATACCCAGTTGTGCTCCAGCATATCGCCTTCGGATTTCACTGGCGTGACATAGTAATAACCCTGCTGCTCCGGATCCTTGTAAGTCGGCTCCTCATAGGCTGCAAACGGAATTTCGTGGCGCAGGAATTCCGGTGTTGGCAGGATTTTCAACGACTGGCTTGCAGGTATCGACGCCAGCCCCTTATCTCGCACAAAGTCACAGGCGGCATTCATTCGCTGGCGATAGGCGCCCAACAAAACATCATTACTAATGCCAACATGATCACCCCTTGGGTAATCTTCACGTATCGACGCCAGTGCCTGCTCTATATCATCGTCACCGCGCAGCTCACGGGTCAGCTCCAGTAATTGCTGTCGCGTATCGTCAAACAACTGCTGACCGAAACGATAAAGTTCATCCACACCGATATCGAGAAAATGCGCCTCGCTGAGCATGCTCTTGAAAATGTGCTCTCCACAGGCAAAATCCCCTGTGGCTTTACTTGCCAAATCCTGCTGCAGGAATTTCACATAGTCTTCCAGCGCACTCGCCGCCTGGTCACACAGGGGTTGTAACCGGGAAGGATTCTGAAATTTTTTCATCACCACCGGATGTCGATATAAATCGCGCAAATAACGGGCACCGGCAGTTCCCTGCTGGCAGGCATTTTTCAGCCAGCTCGCTGGAATGCGCTCGGGATGCTGGCCAATATAGCTGCGGGCAGCGCGTAAATATTCGGGAATCTGTTGTAATCGATGTTTGAGAGCAGTATGCACATGCTCCACCGGTCGGTTAAGCAGCTGGTGTATACCTTCCACCGGTAAATAACACTGTGGCTTGCGATAGCGCCAGTCCTGTTCCAGCAATTCATGCAATTCAATCGCAATGGAATTATAGAGCAGGGAATAATCCAGGCGCTGCTCACTATCCAGGGAGGCGAAATCCAGTTCATCCAGTGACGAAAGTGCTTTCTCGTTCAGGGAAATCAGGGCGCCGATATCATCATCACTGAAGGCACGCAGTCCCTCTTCATAACCGGACACACCCACCTGTACCGCTTCTTCCGGGTGAAATCGGAACCAGGCATGGTAATACTGTTCCAGCAGCGCCTTGAAGGCCTGCTGCGCGGGATTATCTGGCATGGATTATTCTTCTATGATTTCGTAATCGTGGGTAATTTCGGCGGTTTTGGCCAGCATGATGGACACTGAACAGTATTTTTCAGCAGACAAATTCACCGCCTTTTCCACCTGCTTCTCGCTCAAGCCCTTACCCTTGACAATGTAATGGGCGTGGATTTTGGTGAACACCTTGGGCACTTCTTCGGCGCGTTCCGCCTCAATTTCCACGATGCAGTCACTGATGGACTGTCGCGCCCGCTGTAAAATCATCACCACGTCAAACGCGGTACAGCCGCCCATGCCAATCAACACCATTTCCATCGGCCGCGCTGCCAGGTTTCGGCCGCCATTTTCCGGCGCCCCATCCATCACTACCGAGTGACCACTACTGGTCTCGCCCACAAAAGACATATGATCCAGCCATTTAACCCTTGCTTTCATACCTTCTACTCTAAAAAACTTGCCGATTTACCCGGATTTTGCGTTAATAGCCACCCATATGGGTGAAATCCCGAGGAGGGATTATAATTATTCACAACCCGCATCTTTTATGGACACAGGCTGTTATCAATGACGTTAATACCCAAGATCGATACTTCCAACCCCTTACTGGAACGCTTACTCAATCATTGCCATCGTAAAAGCTATCCTCCAAAGAAGACGATAATCCACGAAGGCGATAACCCTCAGAGCCTGTACTATATCATCAAGGGCTCGGTAACTGTACAAACCGAAAACGATGAAGGCGCTGAAATCATCCTCGCCTATCTCAATGATGGCGACTTCTTTGGTGAAGCCGGTTTGTTCAAGGAAAACCTGGAACGCAGCGCCATGGTTATCTCACGCGCTCCCAGTGAAATTGCTGAAATCAGTTATGAAAAATTCCGCAAACTGGTAGCAGAAGATCCGGAAATTTTATTCATGCTCTCCGGCCAGATTTTTGATCGCCTGATCAAGACCAGCCAGAAAGTTCGTGACCTGATATTCCTCGATGTCTCCGGCCGTATTGCCCGCACCCTGCTGGAACTCAGCAAGCAACCCGATGCCATGACCCACCCCGATGGCATGCAAATTAAAATCACCCGTCAGGATATTGCCAAGATTGTTGGCTGCTCACGTGAAATGGCTGGTCGAGTATTGAAGGAACTGGAAGACGAAGGCTTGATCAGTGCACATGGCAAAACGATTGTTGTGCACGGCACTCGCTAGTAAAAGCAAATACCACAACGCAAAGACGCCAACCAAATAATCTTTTACGAACTTTGCGCCATCGTGCCTTTGCGTTGAGAATTATTTCTGTAGTTTACCTGCGCCGGATAACAGGTAAATTCTTGTGTTAAACCAAACCGAATAGTTCGGAAAGTTTCTTACCAGGATTATCGGCACGCATGAATGCCTCACCCACGAGAAATGCATTCACATTATGATCACGCATGAGCTTCACATCATCCTGTGTGTGTATGCCGCTTTCGGTAACCAGTATGCGGTCTTCCGGCAACATATCCAGCATATCCAGTGTGGTTTGCAAGCTGACATCAAAGGTACGTAAGCTACGGTTGTTCACACCAATGAGTTTTGCGCCACTCATGATGGCGCGTTCCATTTCTTCACGATCATGCACTTCCATTAACACATCCATATTCAGATGCGTTGCCAGCGCCAGCAATTCATTCATGGCAGAATCACCCAGTGCAGAGACAATCAACAGAATACAATCCGCGCCGATAGCCCGCGCCTCATACACCTGGTAGGGATCGATAATAAAATCCTTTCGAATAACCGGCAGCTGTGTGGCTGATCGAGCCTGTTGCAAATAGCCTTCACTACCCTGAAAAAAATCTCGATCAGTCAATATCGACAAACAGGCTGCGCCATGTTGTTCATAACTTTTGGCAATAGCAACCGGATCGAAATTTTCACGCAATACGCCTTTACTCGGCGAAGCTTTTTTAATTTCGGCAATAACACCTGGCTTTCCCTGCTTTATTTTTGCTGCGATAGCATCGATAAAACCACGCACGGGCGAAGCTGATTGCGTCTGTTCAGACAATTGTTTCATGCTGACTTTCTGTGAGCGCTCGGTAATTTCTTCAACCTTGCGTTTCAGAATTTTTTTCAGGATATCGGGAGTGCTGCTCATCTTGTTTTCTTTGAAAATTGCAACTTAACAATTATGTGAATAATGCACCAGGGCATCCAGCTTTTTCGCTGCACTGCCATTGGCAATAACTTCTCTGGCTTTTTCAATGCCGGCTTGTAAAGAATTGGCAACACCGGATACATAGATAGCGGCACCCGCGTTCAGGCAGACGATATCCTTTGCAGGACCCTCCTGATTCGCCAGCACTGATTGTATGATAGCGAGACTATCCCCGGCATCGGCCGCCTTGATCTCGGACAGGCTGGCACGCTTCATACCGAAGTCTTCCGGTTTAATACTATAGGTTTTCACTTCGCCATCCTTGAGTTCTGCAACGAAGGTGTCACTGCCAATACTGATTTCATCCATGCCGTCATCCGCATGCACCACCATGACATGACGGCTGCCTAATTGTTTCAGCACCTGCGCCAGTGGCTCCACCCAATCTTTACTGAACACACCAATCACCTGGTTGGGCGCACCGGCTGGATTGGTCAAAGGCCCCAGCACATTGAAAATGGTTCGCACACCCATTTCTTTTCTAGGACCTATGGCATGCTTCATAGCACCGTGATGTTTTACCGCAAAAAGAAATCCGACGCCGACATTATGAATACATTCTGAAACCTGATCAGGATTCAAATCCAGATTAACACCAGCGGCTTCCAGTACATCGGCACTACCGGATTTACTGGAGACAGAGCGATTGCCGTGCTTTGCAACATGTGCACCGGCTGCGGCAACAACAAACGTAGAAGCGGTTGAAACATTAAAACTACCGGAAGCGTCACCACCTGTGCCGCAGGTGTCCACCAGATTTTTCTCAGGGGCATTTACTTTAGTAGAAAGCTCACGCATAACACTGGCGGCAGCCGCAACTTCATCGACCGTTTCGCCTTTCATGCGCAGGCCAATCAGAAAGCCACCAATCTGCGAAGATGTTGCCTGACCGGTCATGATCAGATGCATAACCTGAGTCATTTCCTCACTAGAAAGATTTTTTCGTTCAGTCACGGCTTTAATGGCTGATTGCATATCCATTTAGTTTCCACCTTTCTTTGCCACAGAGTCACAGAGCACACTGAGCTATTTATTAATAATACGTTTTATACCCTGCTTTAGCTGCGGAACGTTAAAATTGATTAACAAACCCAACTGATACTGGCCCATTTTAAGATATGAGAGCACCTGAGCAACATGAATTAGGCCAAGCTTATCTATTGCCTTGATTTCTACTACCAGCTGATCATTTATAAGCAAATCAATACGAAAAGCACTCTCAACAGATAACTGTTTGTACTTAACTGGAACAGAGACTTCTTCCCTTACAATTAATCCAGCTTGCCCTAGCTCATAAGCTAAACA
>JBFHPZ010000229.1:0-4807 GCA_041592495.1 Gammaproteobacteria bacterium
CACGCCCGTGCGCTGTTGGCGTTAACAGGGACTGAACAAAGCCAGATCGCACATAAGGTGGCGGAAAAAGGTTTGTCTGTGCGTGAAACCGAACAGCTGGTCAAGCGCCAGTTGAATCCGACAGCCAAACCGGCCCCAAGTCGCAGCATGGACCCTGACATTAAACGCCTGGTGGATCATCTCAGTGAAAAACTGGGTGCTGCCGTGGACATCGAAAATAAAGCCGGCAAAGGTAAACTGGTTATCAAGTACAATAGTCTGGATGAGCTGGACGGTATACTGTCCAAAATCCACTAGTCGCCAGTGTGTTGAGGTAGAATTTTTTAGGCCAGGGCTTCACTTGTTTGGGTGGTTTTATTGAATAAAAACCTATGACTTTTGTCCGGGCATATCAACAAATGCTTATTTTCTTAAATAAAACGGCCTTATTATGCCATTAAGTCCTTGACCCTTATCAAGGCTCTTCATATAATTTGCCCGCATTTTGAGGGGCCAACTCGTTGACTGCGGAGGCAATTCTTAATGCACAAAGCCAGTACAACGCAGGTTTACCGCATCATTTTAATACAAATGGTGGTGACGCTTTGTTTGTCAGTGTTCCTACTGGTTTTCGACAAGGTATACGCCTGGTCATCACTGGCCGGTGGCTTAACAGCTACATTGGCTAATGCCTATTTCGCATGGAAGGTTTTTGCAAAGCAGCAAGAATCTGAGCCAGAGCAAATCCTCGCGACCTATTATCGGGCTGAGGTCGGCAAAATAATTTTGACCGTTTTGCTTTTTATTGGGGCGATCAAATTGATCAAGCCAATAAGCATCGTCACCCTCATGGGTGTTTATCTGTTCAACGTAATGATTCCGTGGCTGGCGTCGTTTTATCTGAATGATGACAGTCTGAACTGGAGAGCTAAGAATGTCAGGTGAAAGCCTTACTTCAGGTGCATATATAAAGCATCACCTTCAAAACATGACCTTTGGTCAGCATCCCGATGGTACCTGGGGCCTGGCCCACAGTGCTGAAGCTGCTAAAGAAATGGGCTTCTGGGCATTTCATCTCGATTCACTGGGCTGGTCACTGGTTCTGGGTCTGGTTTTCTATTTTGCTTTCCGTAAAGTTGCCAAGTCTGCCACCACAGGTGTTCCCAGTGGTTTCCAGAATTTCGCTGAAATGATTATCGAATTTATTGATTCCAGCGTACGTGGCTCTTTCAGTGCCAAGAATCCCCTGGTTGCTCCCCTCGCCCTGACTATCTTTGTCTGGGTGTTCCTGATGAATGCCATGGATTTGATCCCGGTAGACTGGTTGCCCATGCTGGCAGGCTGGATCGGCCAGGTCGTGTTTGGCGCCGATCCCCATCATGTATTTTTCAAAGTCGTTCCCAGTACTGATCCCAATATTACTTTTGGTGTGGCCCTGGGTGTATTCTGGCTAATGCTTTACTACAGCATCAAGATCAAGGGTATTGGTGGCTTCACTGGTGAACTGGCCCTGATGCCATTCAGTTCTAAAAATCCGGTTGTCATGGCCTTGTTTATACCGGTTAATCTGGTGCTGGAAGGCGTATCCCTGATTTCAAAACCTGTTTCACTGTCACTGCGTTTGTTCGGCAACATGTATGCCGGTGAAACCATATTTATTCTGATTGCCCTGATGTTCGGTGCCGGTATCGGTATGGGTATCTTCGGTGGTCTGCTTCAGCTGGGCTGGGCAATTTTCCATATCCTGATCATCACCTTGCAGGCGTTCATTTTCATGACCCTGACTATTGTGTATCTGGAAATGGCGCATCACTCACATTAAGAATTTATTTTAACTATCTAACTTTTCTCACAGGAGATAATGATGGAAATCGCAACTGCATTGTTGTACATCGCTGGTGGTCTGATGATGGGTCTGGGTGCCCTTGGCGCTGCTGTAGGTATCGGTATCCTTGGTGGACGTTTCCTGGAAGGTGCTGCACGTCAGCCTGAACTGATCCCCATGCTGCGTACCCAGTTCTTCATCGTAATGGGTCTGGTTGACGCGGTTCCCATGATCGCAGTAGGTATCGCACTGTACGTTCTGTTCGCTGTTGTTGGTGGCTAAATCGAAAATGTCGTTTTGGTTTAATCCATACCACGAGGTGATAAAAGCATGAACATTAATGCAACCCTCATCGGGCAATCGATAGCCTTCTTCGTATTTGTCTGGTTCGTCATGCAGTATGTGTGGCCACCATTGATTCATGCGTTGGAAGAGCGTAAGAAACGTATTGCCGATGGACTCGCAGCTGCCGAAAAAGGCAAGCATGAACAGGAGTTGGCGGAAAAAGCGGCTTCTGAGCATATCAAAGAAGCGAAACAGCAGGCATCTGAAATTGTAGCTCAGGCGCAAAAACGCGCTTCTGAAATTGTTGAAGAAGCTAAAGAAGGCGCCAAGGAAGAAGCAGCGCGCATCAAAGTTGCTGCAACGGCTGAAATCGATCAGGAAGTGAATCGTGCCAAAGAGCATCTGAGACAACAGGTCGCAACAATTGCTATTGCCGGTGCTGAAAAAGTGCTGAAACGCGAAATTGACGAAAAAGCCCATGGCGATATCGTCAATGAGTTAATTGCACAAATTTAGGTAAGCGCATATGTCAGATAACACAACTGCTGCCCGCCCCTATGCAAAAGCTGTTTTTGAAACAGCCCAGGCAGAGTCATCACAGGCTGCATGGTCTGAAGTGCTGGCTTTGTTAGCATCCGTGGTGTCTCACCCGGATGTGATTGCAGTACTGTCGGCACCGGATCTGGGCGCAGCCGCAAAAGGCGAGTTGCTGATTGAAATTTGTGGCGACAAGCTGAAGGACAGTAATCGTAATTTTGTCCGTCTGCTCGCTGAAAATGGTCGTCTGGAAATCATGCCTGAAATTTGCGAACTGTATGAAGTATTTCGTGCAGAAGCAGAAAGCAAGGTCGAAGCGAAAGTGACATCCGCTTATCCATTGAGCGATGCACAAAAGCAGGCATTGACCGACGCACTTAAGAAACGACTCGGCTGCGAAGTCACATTGGTGGCAGAAACCGATGCATCTATCATCGGTGGTGTGGTTATTCGGGCTGGCGATTTAGTTATTGATGGTTCAGCGCAAGCCAGGCTTGCTTCACTGGCCCAGGCACTAAGCCATTAATCAAGAGGATTTAAAGAATGCAACTGAATCCATCAGAAATCAGTGATCTGATTAAGAAACGTATTCAAAACTTCGATGCACATGCAGAAGCGCGCACCGAAGGAACAATTGTCAGCCTGACCGACGGTATTATCCGTATTCATGGTCTGGCTGAAGCCATGCAGGGTGAAATGATTGAGCTGCCCGGCAACACTTTTGCACTCGCACTGAACCTTGAGCGTGACTCGGTGGGTGCGGTTGTATTGGGTGCTTACGGTCACCTGAAAGAAGGCGACACTGCCAAGTGCACTGGTCGTATTCTTGAAGTGCCAACCGGCGACGAATTGCTGGGCCGTGTTGTTAACTCACTGGGTATGCCTATCGATGGTAAAGGCCCGATCGAAGCCAAGATGACGGCTCCGATTGAAAAAATCGCACCTGGCGTTATCGAACGTAAATCGGTTGACCAGCCTGTTCAAACAGGTTTGAAAGCAATCGACTCCATGGTACCTCTCGGTCGTGGTCAGCGTGAGTTGATTATCGGTGACCGCCAGACAGGTAAGACAGCCGTTGCCATCGATGCCATCATTAACCAGAAAGGCACTGGCGTTAAATGTATCTATGTTGCCATCGGTCAGAAAGCGTCTACCGTTGCCAACATCGTGCGTAAACTGGAAGAGCACGGTGCCATGGATCACACCATTGTGGTTGCATCCACTGCTGCTGAATCAGCTGCGATGCAATACATTGCACCTTATTCCGGTTGCACCATGGGTGAGTACTATCGTGACCGTGGTCAGGACGCATTGATTGTATATGATGATTTGACCAAGCAGGCATGGGCCTATCGTCAGGTATCCCTGTTGCTGCGTCGTCCTCCAGGTCGTGAAGCTTATCCTGGTGACGTATTCTATTTGCATTCCCGTTTGCTGGAACGTGCAGCGCGCGTTAACGCCGCCTACGTTGAAAAATTCACCAACGGTGAAGTGAAAGGTAAAACCGGTTCATTGACCGCATTGCCAATCATCGAAACTCAGGCCGGTGACGTATCCGCATTCGTACCGACCAACGTTATTTCGATCACCGACGGCCAGATCTTCCTTGAATCTGATCTGTTCAATGCCGGTATTCGTCCTGCGATCAACGCCGGTTTGTCTGTATCACGTGTAGGTGGTTCAGCCCAGACCAAGATCATCAAGAAGCTGGGTGGCGGTATTCGTCTTGCGCTGGCTCAGTATCGAGAACTGGCGGCATTCGCACAGTTTGCTTCTGACCTTGACGAAGCCACACGTAAACAGCTGGAGCGTGGTCAGCGCGTAACTGAACTGATGAAACAGGCTCAGTACTCGCCCATGAGCATTGCCAGCATGGCGTTCTCTCTGTTCGCAGTGAACGAAGGCTTTATGGATGACGTACCTGTAAACAAGATTGTTGATTTTGAAGCAGCCATGCAGTCTCATCTGAAGAGTGCAAATGCAGACCTGATCGCCAAGATCAATGAGTCAGGTGACTTTAACGATGAAATCGCCGCTTCCATGAAAGCTGCTATACAGGCATTCAAAGCTAACGGCGTTTGGTAATCGGAGTTAATTATGGCTGGTGCTAAAGAAATTCGAACCAAGATCAAGAGTATTAAAAATACTCAGAAGATCACCAAGGCCATGGAAATGGTTGCG
>JBFHPZ010000230.1:0-4803 GCA_041592495.1 Gammaproteobacteria bacterium
CGCAAACAGGCCGATATCATCTTCTCGCGTTTGCAGCATCATGAAATTACGGAAGGGTGCTTTCACTTTTTCAAGGGCGGCTTCAGCACTGATTTTTTCTTCTGCATAGGGTTGATAGCCTTCGGTATAGGCCTGATGCAATACCGGCGACATGATGAAAAAACTTAGAAACAATGACAGGCCGATGAGAATCTGGTTGGATGGTGTTTGTGCCGTACCCAGCGCCTGACGCAATATCGATAACACAATAATAATACGGGTAAAGGATGTCATCATCAGGATCAGTGCCGGTAACACTGATAACAGTGTCATCAAGGCCAGTATCTGGATTGATAATGAATAGGTCTTGCCGCCGCCGGCGCTATCTTCCACCACCAGTGCGGGGAATCCCGGTGCAGCCCATGCCGATGCCATTGGCAACAACATGAAAATCAACGTCAATAAGGGAATGTTTTTCAGCAGGCGATTCATACAGGTTTATCCATCGCATCAGCCAACTGCTGTTTAAAACCGGTGTTGTCATCGTCCATTACATGCAGGGTGGCAACACGTCCGGGTGAAACGCCCAGTAATAAACGCTTGCCTTCTACTTGTACCAGTACCGCACGTTCACGTGTACCCAGGGATAAACCACCCAGCACTTTCATTTCAACCTGGTTGGTGACCGGCAAACGACCATATTTGCGCAGCACCCAGGCCAGGCCCAGAATCAGTGCAATTACCACCACCAGACCGAGAACCATGTTCAGCATGCCTAACAATGAAAAAGGCTCGGCACGACCAATGGCTTCGGTTTTTGCTATCGTTTCCGCCAGCAGGCTTTGCGGTAACAAACAAACAAATGTAATGACGAGGGCACGCAACATATTTTTATCCGCAAGGGCTAGCGAAGTTTCTTCACGCGTTCGGCCGGTGAAATAATATCGGTCAAACGAATACCGAATTTTTCATTCACCACCACCACTTCGCCGCGCGCAATCAGGGTGCCGTTCACCAGCACATCCATGGGTTCGCCCGCCAGGCGATCGAGTTCCACTACCGAGCCCTGGTTCAATTGCAACAAATTGCGAATGCTGATTTTGGTGCGGCCGATTTCCATTGAAATTGTCACCGGTATATCCAGCACCACATCAAGATTAACATCAACACCTGGCATACTTTCGTCTTTCAACTCATCAAATTTAGGTTTCTTTGCTTTCGCCTCGGATGTCGCCTGTTCCTGCAAGGCGTCTGCCCAGACATCGTCAACCGCATCTTGGTTTTCTTCATCACTCATGGCTTTACTCTACGTTTTCAGTGGTTCTGTAATTTAACGACTTACGCTGCACTCGTTCCGTAATCTTGATGGCGGCATTACCACGGGATAAGCCCAGCTGTCCGCGAAACAAAGGTATTTCTTCGGCTTCCAGAACAATTTCACTCGGCATGTCAAAAGGAATAATGTCACCTGCTTTCAAGTCAACAATATCCGACAGTGTCATATCGATATCTGCCAGGGAGCTTTTCAGTTCTACTTTCGATTCGAATATTTCATCACGCAACGCAACTGCCCAACGTGAATCAATATCGGATATATCACTTTGCACACCCGCATCGAGAATGTCGCGGATAGGCTCAATCATGGAATAAGGGAAAGTGATATGCAGATCACCGCCACCGCCTTCCAGATCCACCCGGAATGTACTGACAACAACAACTTCAGTAGGGCTCACAATATTGGCCAGGTGAGGATTGACTTCCGACGACTGATATTCAAAATCCAGTTGCTTCACCGGATTCCAGGCGTCGTGCAAATCCTTGAATACCTGATTCAGCATGATGCTGATAATGCGTTGTTCCGTTGGCGTGAATTCACGGCCTTCAATCTTGTTATAGAAACGACCTTCACCACCAAAAAAATTATCGACCACAATGAACACCAGCTTGGGATCAATAATAAACAGGGCGGTACCGCGCAAGGGGCGCACTTTAACCAAATTCAAACTGGTGGGCACATACAGGCTGTGTATGTATTCGGCAAACTTCAACATTTGCACGCCGCCAACGGCAATTTCAGCCTGACGCCGGAGCATGTTGAAGAAACTGACTCGCAGGTTGCGGGCAAAACGCTCATTAATCATTTCCAGCGTTGGCAGGCGCCCACGGACAATGCGATCTTGCGACTGAAAATCATATTGCCGCGCGACACCATCCAGTATCGGCTCATCGCTTTCGGTTTCAACTTCACCACCATCGACGCCATGTAAAAGCGCGTCGATTTCGTCCTGGCTAAGTACGTCTTGTGCGGCCATAGTTTTTCATCACTGCATAACAAAACTGGTGAAATAAAGTGCTTCGACTGCGGAAGGCGCACCCGCCTCCTTCAGCACTCGCTGTATTTCATTAATCGCTTCCTGGCTTAAACGTCGCTTGCCTTCACGATTATTGATTTCATGGTATTGCTTACCACCCAGCAATAACAATAATTCGTTGCGAACACGGGGCATGTGTTCCTTAATAGCGGTTTCAACGGCAGCGTCATAGGTCATGATCTCAATATCAACCTGCAGGAAACTCACCTGATCCTGGTTTTCGAAATTCACCACAAACGCCGGGTTCAGTGGAACATAAATGGGTTTCCTGCCTGCCGCCGCACTGGGCCCGCTGGGTCCAGTATCCGCCGTAACGCTGGTATCAAGCACTTCAGTATCGACTGCTTTTTCAGACTGCTTTTCATCATCACCAGACAGCAAGTACCAGGTAATACCTACGGCAATACCTATCAATAACAGCACTGCATTCACGATCAATATGATTTTCACCAAATTGCCGCTGGGTTTCCCGGTTTCTTCTACCTGTTCTTCTTCGTCTTCTACAGCCATTCGTGACTCCTAATTTGTATTCATTAAAGCAAAGACTATGCCGTTGTTAAAATACCATCTGAAAAATGGTATTCAACAAGGATTCTAAATTTAGCCAGTCTGGTCAGGCAATGCCATGATAAATGCAGATTTTCCCTACAATTCAAGAAGATAGACTTGAAGCAGCCTTATATCCCAGACCGAATAATATCAACTGAATTCTTTCAATCAACGCCATAATATTAGACTATATGACTAATCACGGACACTTGATCCCCTGCCAGTGACGATGATTTGGCCAAATATAAGCCAAAAATCTGACGGCACGGGATAGGGGAATTACATTTAATGATCAACATTCCGCCCATCAAACCGGGCACCGAAATCAAAATTGAGCGGTTGCCGGATATTCCCCAGATATGGAAACCAGGGCAGGTACTGAATGCCACGGTGGAAACCGGCAGTGAGACCCTGGATAGAATACTGCTGCGGATCGGTCAACAGCTGGTCGAAGCCAAAACGCCCATACCCCTGAAAACCGGCGAACAAATCAAATTGCTGGTCAAAACCCTGGGCGAGACCCCGCTGCTGTCCATACAGACCAAAGTCGATATCGCTTCAATGGCTGCCGACAAGTTGCGGGCATTTATCGCGCCACAATCAAATCCCTTGCAGTTGATCAATAACATACAAACCCTTCTCACAGCCAGTGGTCTATCGCCTGTACTGAAACAACAACTGCAGCAAGTCATCACCCAGTTGCCCAATATTGATGAGGTATTGCAACCAGAACAGCTGTCACGTCTTATTAAAAACAGCGGTGTTTTTCTTGAACCCAAATTGATGGCTAATGTCGCTCAAACTAATCAGGATATTAAAGGCCAGTTACTCAAACTAAATCAGGTACTGCAGCAGGAATTACCAACAACGCCCATCCAACCCGGCGACACCAGACAATTACAAAAAATCATCAATGACTTCATTCGTGGAGACACCAACCTGCAACAACTGGTACGTAGCCTGTATAGCGTATTACCCAGAGAAAGCATGCAGCAATTGCTGACATTTATCAGTGGCAATAAACAAATCGCCTTACCGAAAGAGTTGTTGCATGTATTCAATCAGTTGGTCACCAACATCAAACAACAACCTCAGGCGAAATCATTAACCGAAACCCTGGTAAGACTTATCCAGAACACGAATGCTTTACAGGAGCTCAAGGCATCGGTTGAACAAACACTGGCGCGCATTACCAGCCAGCAACTCATACCCTTAACACGTGATGCCGATAACCCCTTGCTGTTGCTGCTTGGCCTGTTCTTCAAAGACAAGGAATCAACTTACCTGGTGGATTTTCGTATTGAGCAGGAAAATAAAACCCAGGACGAGCAGCACAGCCAATGGTCGGTGACACTGAATTTCAATTTCCCGACGTTGGGCGCGATGCAAAGTCAGCTACACCTGATTGGCGATCAACTAACCACAACTTTCCATGCAGAACAGGCAGCCACGGTGACAAAAATTGAACAACACCTGCCGTTATTGAAAACCGCCTTACAAAAAGCCGGATTACACATAGCTCGACTTGAGGTTATGCAACATGCAATAAAACCTCCTCGCGATATACCCGCAGATATTCATATTCTGGATGAAAAAGCCTGATGAAACAGACACAACATAAAATCGCAGTGGCACTGGAATATGATGGCGATCATGCACCGGTTGTAACCGCAAGCGGTGTAAATGAAATCGCCGAGAAGATTATTGCCCTGGCAGAAAAACAGGGCATTCCTTTACATAATGACCAGGCATTGGTAGAAGTATTGAGCCAGGTACAACTGGGTGAAGAAATCCCCGAAAAACTGTATCGAGCTGTTGCCGAAGTCATTGCATTTGCCTACATTCTCACCGGCAAATTCCCAAAGAACTGGCCTGCCCAATAAATGTTAATTTTCGAAAAATA
>JBFHPZ010000231.1:0-4802 GCA_041592495.1 Gammaproteobacteria bacterium
CCGGCTCAGCCGGTTCTGCAGTAAAGGCCAGTCCCGGCAGCCCATCGGTCACCAGATTAATCCACAGAATATGGATCGGTAATAGCGGAATTGGCAGCCCGAGAAACGGCGCAAGAAACAATGTCCATATTTCACCTGAATTTGAACTCATCGTGTCTTTGATAAATTTTCGGATATTGTCAAATATATTACGACCGGCACGTATAGCTCGAACGATGCTGCTAAAGTCATCATCCAGCAACACCATGTCCGATGCTTCGCGCGCCACATCCGTCCCTTTTTGTCCCATGGCCACACCAATGCCCGCACGTTTCAGTGCCGGTGCATCATTGACACCGTCACCGGTCATGGCCACAAACTCACCATTAAACTGCAAGGCTTTAACGATGCGCACTTTTTGCTTTGGATTTACCCGTGCATACACCCGAATGGTTTTAACCATGCTGGCAAATTTTTCATCGGATAATTTCGCCAGTTCTTCACCGCTCAACATTTCCTCATCGTTGTGCGCGATTCCAAGACGTTTGGCAATAGCCAGAGCGGTGCCCGGATGATCACCGGTAATCATGACGGGTGTAATACCTGCGGTAAGACAATCGGCCACTGCCTGTGGCACTTCTGTTCTGGGTGGATCAATTAATGCTGCAAAACCCAGAAACATTAAATCTTGTTCAACATCTTCTGCTACCAGTTGCTCGGGTAATGAAGCCAGTTCACGCCTGGCAAATGCAAGTACTCGATAACCTTCACCGGCAAGCTTCGATGCTTCATTCAACGCAGCATCAAGATCAATTGTCCTTATCTCTTCGCCAACTGCCATGACATTGCATTGGGATAAAACTTTTTCCGGTGAACCCTTAACATAGGCGACAACGCTTCCCTCTGTTTGATGCAGTGTTGTCATCTGCTTGCGCGTACTGTCGAATGGAATACTGGCTGAACGTGGAAACTCGTTTTCCAGTGTTTTTTTGTTGAATCCATATTTTTCGGCTGTTTCGTATAACGCCAGCTCGGTTGGTTCACCAGCTGGTTTGCCATCTTTTTCCTGTACATCATTGTTCAGCGCCATGGCCTGAAACATTTCTGCACAGTTTTTATCTTTCGTTAACTCGTCTGCTAATTGTTTTCGTTCACCGCCGCTGTACATCAATTCTACGTTCATCTGATTCTGCGTAAGCGTCCCGGTCTTATCAGTGCAAATGTACGTGACCGATCCCAGAGTTTCGACCGCTGGCAGATTGCGCACCAGCGCATGATGGCGTATCAGCTTGCGAGCACCAAGAGCAAGTGAAATGGTAACCACTGCAGGTAGCGCTTCCGGTATGGCTGCAACACCCAAACTCACCGCCGTTAAAAACATGAGGATTAGCGGCTGCCCCTGCAACAGGCCGGCAACAAACACCACGGCACAAATGGCCAGCACCGATAAGGCAAGATAACGACCAAAGCGGGTGAGTCGCACCTGTAGTGGTGTCTTCACGTCCTTTTCAGCACCCAGCATGGCGGCAATATTACCAATCTCCGTTTCCAGGCCGGTGGCAACCACCACACCCTTTGCACGTCCACGAGTGATCAGGCTGCTCTTAAAAGCCAGATTATTTTGGTCACCCAGGGGAAGATCGGTTTCGATCAAACGTAAAGTTTGTTTTTCAACAGGATGGGATTCACCGGTGAGTGCGGATTCATCAGCCTGCAGCCCTTCAACATCCAGCAGACGTAAATCAGCAGGTACAATGTTTCCCGCCTGCAGCACCACCACATCACCCGGCACCAGTTCTGCTGCTGCAAGGGTGACGCTATTACCATCACGTAA
This sequence comes from Gammaproteobacteria bacterium, assembly GCA_041592495.1. Classification (GTDB taxonomy): domain Bacteria; phylum Pseudomonadota; class Gammaproteobacteria; order SZUA-229; family SZUA-229; genus JBFHPZ01. Next base: position 1,814 of record JBFHPZ010000231.1, read on the forward strand.
TACTTCTGCCTCCGGAGCCGCCATTTTACGAAGTGCAGCCACTGCACGTTCAGCGCGGAATTCCTGAACGGTACCGATGATGGCGTTGAGCAAAACAATAACCAGAATGGCAATTGTGTCCTGGGGCTCGCCAATAAAACCGGAAATCAGTGCTGCCAGCAACAACACAATAATCATGAAATCGCTAAATTGTTTGAGCAACATGCTCAACACTGAACGCTGGTGTTTTTCAGGGATGATATTGGGGCCGTGTTCAGCCAAACGCTTCTGTGCTTCAGCTGAACTGAGACCATTTGCTGAAGACTCGAGGTTCTTTAATGCATCCTCCGCTTCAATACTGTGCCAGTCGACTGACGGCATTTTACTGTCCTGCAATTAAATAAATGAGTAATGCGGTTATGGTGGCCACAAGCAAGGTCTGGATACCACTGCGCAACCATGAAATACCCGCGATGCGCCCTAAAAAAACACCCAGTAGAAAAATTAGAAACAGGGCAACAATGATTGCCAGATAGATTGGCGATAAAGGCAGCGGAACACCGGCGTGCGCCAGCCATAAGGGCGATATGATTAACAGCGAAATAACAAAGGGAGCGGAACCATTCACCAGCGCAATTAACCATGGCATCCAGCGTGCAGCATTACCATGTGCTGTTTCCTGAAGATCGGTAATCATGGCCCCCTCCAGTTTATCCAGTTCGCGCTTTCGTTCCGCTGCTTCGCTGATATAGGCACTGCTAATACCACTCATCCCCAATGCAATGCCCGCTCCCAGACAGGCATTGATAATGACAATTAAACTGGCGGGTGCGCTAACAAGAAAACCGATAATAAGGCCCAGCATGGTAAGTGCGCCATCAAAACCATTGACCACAAAATAACGCCGCACAATGCCGTGGGTGCGGGTGATGCGCATTAAAAATCGTAGCCGTTGCAACCAACTCATAACAGTCAGTCTGCGTCTGCTTCACTGTGAACCACAACTTCATCAATACTGTGGAGTGAACCGGCCATGCTGGTGATGGCGGATTGAATTTCTTCAAAATCGATTGCGCTTCCTTCCACCTCAAGCTGCACCGTTTCTGTTTTCTCATCAATTTCGACAACCGTTAATCGAACCTGATAATCCTTTCCGGTTCTGGCAATAGCCTCGGAGAATTCCAGCGCATTGGGTTGATGGGGCTTAAGCACATCCAGCACAATTCTTTTTACTAATACCATAGGGTATGTCCTCGTTTGATTTATTCACTGAAAGTGCACTGCGAAAACAGTTTGCTTATAAAAAGTATAAAGGTTTCGCTTGCCAAATACACAGGCTCAACCAGGACATTTAATGGCAGATCAATAATCTGAATCAACAACACCCTGTATTTCTAACACCTACCTATTCGAATAAGTAACAGGATGCAACAATTAATTATTTTCATTTTTTAAAACCAGTAATTGAGCATGATGCCAATACTTAGATGCTTGTTGTTGTGTAGCTGTAATCAAACAGTGATTCTCCATAACCGTTGATAAACTGATTATAGCCAGGGAATTTTCGATGAATGGCGCCACGCGATCCCGGTTACACAACGACCACAAAGATAAACAGGTGTAAAAAATCACATTGTTCTGTTACGAATTCCGCAGACATGGCCTGGAGTAATTTTAAACACGCTGGCCTGACCTCGTCGCTGAAAAGCAGGAAGCCCGTAATAAAACGCCAGGATGGAATAATACAGAGGATCTTTATTTCATCATCCTGATCTAATGCATATGCATCATTACAACAAGCCAGTCTGGATTTTCTCAATGGAAAATCCAGACCCTGAATCCGGGGAGGCAGATTATCAAAACACTAGCCAGGCATCTGCGCCGGATAGCCGGCTTCTTCCATGGCAGCACTCAGGTCTTCAATATTTTTCACACTGTCGATGCGCACAAGTTTACTCGGCAGATCAACCGTCACTTTCGCTGCAGGATCAACCGATTTCACCGCCTCGGTCACCCGACTGACACAATGACCACAGGTCATGTTTTCCACTTTCAGTTCGTACATGGGATTACTCCTGTCTTGTTAATGAATGCACTGTGAGTCTAGGGCTTACCATCGTGGCAAGGTCAATAGCCTGGAGGACAAAAAAAATTTTATAGAAAAAATGCTTGACCTTCCCATGATGGGAAGGACTAGGCTTATACATAACAGGCGTCAGATCATCCAGTAGCACACGGCTGATGTACTTATAGCCAAAACCTGCACCTGCCCCCCGTCATTAAGGAGAACGACATGACCAAGATCACTGATTTTCCTAACGCAAGCAAGGCTAGCGGATTGCAAACACTGCGCCTTGGCATTGGCGGCATGACCTGCGCCTCCTGTGTCGCCCATGTGGAGAAGGCATTACTCAAGGTGCCCGGTGTCACTGCGGCGTCCGTTAACCTTGCCACCGAACGGGCCGACATCACCGCCGGGGCTGACACCTCCATCGAATCCCTGCAGAAGGCCGTCACCGCCGCCGGATATGATTCATCCATTATTTCTGAAGAAGTTGCACCGGCTGAATCCGACGATACCGAGATTCGCCTGCGCATCCCGGACTGGTGGCCGGTGGCACTGGCCGCCCTGTTCACCCTGCCCCTGGTCACCCCCATGATCGGCCTGTTGTTCGGCAAACACTGGATGCTGTCGGGCTGGATACAGCTGGCCCTGGCCACGCCGGTGCAGTTCTGGCTGGGCGGTCGTTTTTACAGCGCCGGCTGGCGCTCACTCAAGGCCCTGACCGGCAACATGGATTTACTGGTGGCCTTAGGCACCAGTGCGGCCTATGGCCTGTCGGTGTATCAACTGCTCCTGCATGCCGACCAGCCCGGATTACATTTATATTTCGAGGCTTCCGCCGCCGTGATTACCCTGGTCTTACTGGGCAAGTGGCTGGAAGCCCGCGCCAGACGCCAGACCACAGAAGCCATCCGGGCACTCAATGCATTACGCCCGGACCATGCC
>JBFHPZ010000232.1:0-4800 GCA_041592495.1 Gammaproteobacteria bacterium
AGGCAGGTGTGGATTATAAGGTGGTAAGTTATCCTGGTGTTAAACACAGTTTTACTAATCCACAGGCAGATGAATATGCAAAAAAATTCAATCTGCCACTGGCCTATGATAAATATGCCGATGAGGATTCCTGGAAACAAATGAAACAGTTCTTTGCTTCCATTTTCAAGAACTAGAAGCCAGACTGTTTTCAGATGGTATGCCCCTGGAGAATCTAGTCTCCCAGGGGTATTTAAAGAACAAACTAATAAATCGTATTAAGCTAGCTGTGTTCCCAAGATGAAGTTATTGTCACCGCTATTATTTGTATTAGAAATAAAAAACATAAATAAGGTTGATTTAAGTATGGCAATAAAAAGGTGTTGTATATGAGCCAGATTAACATCATGTCCCTGCGCCATTCGGCTTTCTATAGTCCTTTGCTGATGACCATGGCCGGAAATTATTTGCGGCAGGAAGGACTGGAATATAGCTACACACCCAATATGCCACATCAGGATGTTGTTAAGGCAATGAAGGAAAACCGTTGCCACATTTCCCAGTCGGCGGTTGCAGCCAGTTTTGCCCAGCTTGAACGCAATGAGGCTTCAGACGTCGTACATTTCGCACAAATTAATAATCGCGATGGATTCTTTATCGCATCCCGGGAACAGGATAAAGAATTTACCTGGAACAAACTTATCGGTAAGAAAGTCCTGGTGGATCATTTTTTTCAACCCTATGCCATGTTGAAATTTGGGCTGCATCAGCAGGGAATCGAATTGTCACAGTTACAGGTCATAGATGCAGGTGACGTTACTGCAATAGAAAAAGCCTTCCGAAATAACGAGGCGGATTATGTGCACATGCAGGGGCCTTACCCACAACAAATCCAGCAGGATGGTCTTGGTTACGTGGTGGCAGCGGTAGGTGATATTGTTGGTTCGGTGGCATTCAGCAGCATATGTGCACAGAAAGAATGGCTTGAAACGGATATGGCAAGTGCATTTATGCGAGCCTATCGCACATCCTTACACTATGTCATCGATGCACCGGCTGAAGAGATAACTGCCCGATTGCAAACAGCGGGATTTTTTCAGGAAATTGACGCTGCAGTCCTAAGCCAGACTATTCACGCCTATAAGCAACTGGGATGCTGGCAGGCAGTGACTGAAATTTCCCGTGAGTCTTATAATAAATTGCTGGATGTGTTTATGTTTAGCGGTTTGATTAGCCGGAAACATGCCTATGAGTCAGTCATTATGGCTCCACCGCAATAATGTTTATGATGAATAATAACCGGCAGAATTTTGGGAGCAATTGATGAATCGACTGGGTTTGCAAACCAGTGCCATTGTGGCCGGCCTGGTGGCATTTGTTGCTATTTATGCCATCGGTGGCATGCTCATTATTTTTGTGCTGAGCCTGTTTTCAGCGCAATTTGATTCCCACTCCCTCGAAAAATTATTACGTATAGGCGGTTATATCGCCCTTGCATTCCCTCCCTACGTTGCTACACGTGCCGCGCATCAGCAACGGCTTCGCCAGGGGATGGTGGTTGGTCTCATAGAAAGCATAGCTGTTCTGGCATTGATGACTTTTACCTTCAGCTGGGAAGGTACTTTGCAGGAGCAGGTGCTGATGCGTATGTTACCGGTTTTCCTGGCCCTGAACGCTTTGTGTTTTCTGGGCGCAGCTGTTGCTGAATGGTTGAACCGGCGTGATGATAAACAGGTTCAATAGGCAGGTGAACACAATTGCCAAATCACTTCTGGCTGTACTGTGCTTTATTTATGTGTCAGCAATCAATGCTGAGTCGACGCAGCTATTAAAAAAGCCACTGACTTATCAGCAACAACAATTCAGGGTAGGTAATGAGCTTTATCAGATTAGCTTACCTGTCGGTTACAAACTTGAGCTACTGACCGATAAACTGGATGGTCCACGACTGCTCAGCTTTCATCCCAATGGTGATTTAGTCATTGGTTCCAGATCCGGTAACATTTATCGCCTGCAAGCCCCTTATACCTCTGCGCAGCAATTGCTTGAGTTAAACGATTATCCTCACAGCATTGCATTCCGTGGTGATGAAATATTGATTGCACAAACATCGGGCTTATACCAAGCCCCTTATGTAGCCGGGCAAACCACGATTGCACGATCTTCCGTTAAGTTGTTGGCAGCCTTGCCGGGCGGTGGCGGTCATAACAGTCGCACTGTTGCCATAGGTCCTGATCAACGTATTTATGTCAGCCTGGGAATAACGGGCAATTGTAGTGATGAATATCTTGGTGATGGCTACACATTTAAGGATCGTCGTGGTGGCATTATGATACTGGACGAGAGCAGGGATGAGCCTGGCTGGCAAACCTATGCTTCAGGTTTGCGTAACCCTGTGGGTTTTGCATGGCAGCCACAAACCGGTGTTATGTATGCAAGTAATAATGGACCTGACCATTTAGGATTTGATCAGCCACCGGAATATTTCAGCCGGATTGAACCCGGTTCCTTCCACGGCATGCCCTGGTTTCAGTATAACGGTGGTGAAATCATTCGCGATAACTGCATAAAGCGCAAACCACCACGACCAAAGCAGGCAGTTTCTATTCCTGTTGCAACCTTTCCGCCACGAAATGCGCCCATGGGCGTTGCTTTTGTGCCCATGGGGGCGCCTGATAAACAGCTGGAAGGTGATGCGATTGTTGCCTTGCGAGGTTCCTGGGCCACTGCGCCCGGTGGCGGTTTCTTAAGTGCAAATGCAAGTCGGCGTCAGCCGAAGCTGGTGCTTGTGCGTTTTCAGTCCGGTGAGGCGACAACCGTCGAAGATCTGTTGACTGGATTTCAATTGGCGAATGGTGATCGTTGGGCACGTCCGGTGGGTGTCACTATCGGTCCTGACGGGGCTGTCTATTTCACCAGTGATTCGGGAATCAACGGGTTGTTTCGGCTTCGGTGGATGCTCCCGTGATAGCCAATATTAATTGATATATGTCAGCCTGATTTTGGCATAATTATGGTTTTATGCCAGCATTGGTTGTCATCATCATTCTAGCTAAGAGGTACCATGGAATTTTTTGTAAACGTTCCTGTTCAGGTCAGTTCTGATCTTATCAAGAGCTATATCAATCTAAATAAACTCAGTGAATGGTGTGACGCCATCAATGAAGTCATTGACCTGGAGGGCAATCGAGCCTTGCTGGCATGCGAAATGGGTAAGTTGCATGTGCATCGCGAGCTGATTCAGGAAGGTGTCCGTTTCAGTATTACCGATTCCCCTTATGCTCTGCAGTGGACAGTAACGGCAGATAATGCAAATGAAGTGCTGATTCATTGCACTCTCAATTGCCAGCAATGTCCGGCGGAATTTATTGTGCAACTGGAACGTTTTTTACTGTGCTGGGAAAAGGGCATAGTCGAATGGGTAAAACGCCGGCAGGAGCAGGATAAGCGGGTATGTGTCAGCTGTGGAGACAGCTATGGCGGCTTTGGTTAAGGTCTTACGCGCCTGAATATCTCATCAGGTTGTTAATTCCATTGTATTTGATGCTTTAATGGCATAGTCCACTGTATTACCCTATCACCCAGCAATTAAAATAATGAAAGGGCAGAGGCTATGAATCTCAACAGCGTTTATATTCCACTTCATCTGGTTTCAGCCGTAATCTGGGTGGGTGGTATGTTTTTCGCCTATATGTTTTTACGCCCGGTTGCGGCGAGTCAACTGGAGCCACCTCAACGCTTAACGCTATGGAAAGGCGTGTTTGCGAAGTTCTTTCCCTATGTCTGGTTGAGTGTCGTGATATTGCCTGTTACCGGTTATTTATTAATCTTTGCCGTTTGGCAAAGTATGGCGGCTACTCCCGTTTATGTGCACCTGATGAATGCTATCGGCATCATCATGATTCTGATTTATATGCATGTTTATTTCGCGCCCTATAAAAAACTCAGTAATGCAGTGGCCATACAGGATTGGCCGGCTGGTGCTAAAGCGCTGAACCAGATTCGTCAGTTGGTGGGAATCAATACTATTTTAGGTTTGCTGACCATCGTTATTGCCAGTGCCGGTCGCTATTTTCATTAGACCGGACACTTGAACCGGGAAAAATGTGTTTTAGTAAACGCGCAAACCGCTTAAAAGGTAATGATGAGGCTCAGATAGGTCTCATTCATTTCATCGACAGTGACAGTGGTGTTGCTCGTTGTGAATTCGGTTTCAAGATCAGTGGAACGTATGCGGTAACCCAGTTCCAGCATTAAATGCTCATTGACAAACATAATCCCGCCGACCTGAACACCATAAAGCAAAGCCAGTGACATATCACTGGCGCTGGCATCACTGTATGACTGACCTGCGCCACCAGCGGTTGCACCGCCAAACAGGGTAAAGTTGGCATTGACCGGGATGAGATAATCCGCTGCAACAGTTGCTGTCGTAATGTAGAAGCTAGTGTAATCAACATAGCTGATGGTGCCGTTAAAACGGTATTTATTTTGGTAATAATAATCAGCATAAATACCAAAACCGCTGCCATCGTCAGTTGCGTTGACTGTGCTGCCACCCGATGCAATTTTCTGGTCAACTTCCTGGCTGATCACAGCCACACCAATGAGTAAATTGTCAGCCAGAGCAGGGTTAGAAAATGTTAGCAACAAGCCAATGGATATGATGAAGCGATGCATGAATTTATCCTTACCGGGGTCATTTTCTTTACAGGCTAGCCTAACCCATTTGAATGGCGATGTCATCTTGAAGAAAAAGGTCTGGAGTACGCACACCTGTGCGTAGTGGGTTTGTGCTGACTTCCCTGTCAGGCATTAAGC
>JBFHPZ010000233.1:0-4798 GCA_041592495.1 Gammaproteobacteria bacterium
CATGGGGAATCTCAAGGAAAAAGTCAATAATTTACGGCTTCTGCGGAAAAATTCACACAGGCCAGGGAGGTGGGGAATATACCGGCAACAGTCAGGGATCTCGAAAGGATGAGGTGTAAGAATACATCTAATGTATAAGCGTTTAATAATGTAGTCATAAATATGCAGTAATTTCACGCCCACAACTACAAAAAGTGAGGTGTGATGTTATGCATAAGTGGATGCGTGTTTTGTTTCTGGGTTTACTGATAAGCCAGCCGGCAATGGCGAAAGATCAGATTATCATGCGCCTTCATGGCTCAAATACCATCGGTGCGGAACTGGGCCCGGAACTGGTGAAGGCCTGGATGCAGGCGGAAGGATATAGCCAAATACAGCAACAGCAACTTGCCGAGGAAGAGCAGTTAATCACCGGCGTGAATGCTGAAGGTTATGCCCATAGTGTTGAAATCAAATCCCATGGCTCAACCACTGGTTTTAAATCCATCGCACAGGCGGATGCCGACATAGCCATGTCATCCCGCCCCATCAAGCTCAAGGAAAAAGATGAGCTGTCATTTCTTGGTGATATGACCCGCTTTGATGCGGAATATGTCATTGGGCTCGACGGTATTGCCGTGATCGTCAATAAGGCCAATACCCTGGAGTTTCTCGAGAAGGATGTGATCAGGCAGATTTTCACGGGAGAGATTAATGACTGGAGCCAGCTCGATGCCGGTTTGTCCGGGGAAATTCACGTGTATGCGCGTGATGATAAATCCGGTACCTATGATACCTTCAAGGCGCTGGTGCTAGGCAAGGAAAGCGCGTTGATCGGCAATGCACAGCGTTATGAATCCAATGCCCATTTGTCCGATGATGTTGCAAAAGATCCCCTGGCCATAGGCTTTGTGGGTTTACCCTATGTGCGTGATTCCAAATCCATTGCTGTGGCCGAAAAAGGCGCCTTGCCCAAAGTGCCGGAAGCTTTTGAAGTGGCCACCGAAGATTATGCATTGTCACGACGTTTATATATGTATGTGCCTTCGATCCATGACCAGATGTATGTGAAATCGTTTATTGACTTTTGTTTACGCGAATCGGGCCAGCATATCGTGCACAACACCGGTTTTGTTTCACAGAATATTATGGCCCGTTCAATAACACCGAATCCGGGTTTTCCTGAAGAATATTTAGTGTTCACAGAGAATGGTGAACGCCTGTCACTGAATATCCGTTTTCATAAAGATTCAACACGTCTGGATAACAAGGCATTGAAAGATGTTGAGCGTCTGGTGCATTTCATGAAACTCCCCGATAACAAAAAACGTAAAGTCATGCTGTTCGGTTTCTCGGATGAAAATCGAACCCTGCCGGAATTTGGTCTGGATTTATCGACCTATCGTGTCGATCGTGTTTCCGATTTGCTGGTGCAATATGGCATAGGCCCGGTGCGTGTGCGTTCCTACGGCGGTGCAATTCCGGTTGCATCCAATGAAGATGCCGGTGGTCGTCATAAAAATCGCCGGGTTGAAGTCTGGTTGCAATAGCGTTGCGATGGAAGATCTGAGTTAATTATTTGAAAAGGTTCCAACTATCTACAGCGATGTTTATTCAAAAGCTTCGCTGTAGATAAGATTTTCATTGCAGGTATTAGTTTCAGACTCCAGCCAGCTTTTCACTTCATTTTCCAGCAGAGGTTTGCTAAATAAAAAGCCCTGGATAACATGGCCACCCAATTCCTGTATCACCTTGAGCTGGTCACGATTTTCAACGCCCTCAATAATATTAGATACATTCAGGCTTTTACTCATGGTGATAATGGCATTGACAATGCTCTTCAGGTCATCATTCGATTCAATACCATTAACAAAACAGCGATCAATTTTGATGATATCAATGGGCAGGCGAGTCAGGTAATTCATGGATGTATAACCCGTGCCAAAGTCATCCAGTGCAATGGTGCATCCAATGCGGTTCAGCTCTGACAAAAATGTGTTTGTGTTTTCAAAATCTTCTACCAGCAGGGATTCTGTCATTTCAAATTCAAGCAGGCCAGGATCAATACCTAGTTCATCGATAATGTCACGGATGTAATTTACAAAACTGTGCTTTTTACACTGCAGGGCGGAAAGATTAATGGATATTTTTCTTGAGTCCGTATCCCCTGATTTAATGAATTCGGCAACACGTCGTACAAGCCATTCACCAACGGGATAAATTAACCCGGTATCTTCCAGTATCGGTATAAATCTGGCGGGACTCACCAGTCCCAGTTCGGGATTATTCCAGCGCATGAGTGCCTCAAAGCCAATGGTTTTTCCCGTGTTTATATCAATCTGTGGCTGGTAGACAATGAATAATTCATTATTATCGGAAGCCGAGCGCAGTTTGGTTTCCATGATCAGGCGCTCGCGCATCAAATGGGACATGGCTTCTTCGTAGAATTGATAATTGTTGCCGCCAAGTTGCTTGGATTTGTACATGGCGGTGTCGGCATTCTTAATGAGTGTGGTCGGATCGGAACCGTCTGATGGATAAAGGCTGACACCAATGCTGACGCCAATGTGGATTTCATGACCATGAACATCGAATGCCTGTGTGATAGCATCGATGATTTTCTGTGATGCAATCGCAATCGAGCCAGCCTGATCTATTTTCTCGAGTATAACGACAAACTCATCGCCACCATTGCGCGCTACCGTATCACTTTCCCGCAATATATTTTTAAGGCATTCAGAAACTTTCAGCAGCAAGGCGTCACCCACGCTATGGCCAAGGGAGTCATTGATGTATTTGAATCGATCAAGGTCTAGAAATAAAATGGCCAGCTGTTTTTTCTCGCGATTGGCAACGGTGATGGCGTGTTCAATACGATCAATTAAGAGTGTGCGATTAGGAAGATTGGTCAGTGGGTCATGATGTGCCAGGTAGTTAAGGTCATCTTCAATCTTCTGACGTTCTTCGATTTCTTTTTGCAGGTCCTGGTTACTATTGATCAGCTCACGTGTTCTGCTGCTCACCGTTGCTTCGAGATGTTGCTGGTGTTCTTCCAGTTGTAACTGTATGGATTTGCGTCGGTTTATTTCGTCACTGAGTGAACGAATGAGTAACTCTTTCTCTGATTGTAATTCCAGGATGTTACGGGTATTGCGATTTACATTACGACCTACAGACGCAATGATTCCGGTAAATATTACAAAACCAATGGCAGCCATGATATTTATTTTATCGCCAGTGATCACCAGTGAAGTAATAAGGCCCGTCATGGCAGGTAAAATGAAAAAGAGTAATGCAGGAAACCATACCGAAAGTGAAGCCACACTGGCGGCAACAATACCCGTAATGACGATGACAACAAATGTGCTGGTGCTTTGGTCAGAGGATACAAGCTGGATGAGCGGCAGGGCTCCCCAGGCAACTCCCAGGAATGCAGAAATAATTACATGCCAGTTGAGGTAGCTTATTAACGAAAATTTCTCGATGTAATAGTTGCGCTGGAAGCTTAAATAAAGACGTATGGCAATCAGTGAAATCAGGGTTACAAACCAGGTTTCGAGCAGGTTGCTACCGGCAAAAGTTTTCTGTAACACCATATAGGACAACAGCGCAATGAGCGTGTTGCCATAATTGGTCGTACGGGTGTTGCTTAACAACATGGAAAGTTGTTGTTCCCGTATATGGTGTTCTGTAGTTTCCCTGGTGTTTGTGTCCTGCATGAGCCTTTATTATGAGTCCGTGTCTATGCCATCTGGCAAGAATATCCATAATAATAGTACAGAATTGCTAATTGGGTTGCTAAGCCCTGTATGGCCTGACAAATGGCATCAAATGCGCGGGTGCTTGCTGGTTGAATTGCTGTCGTCGTGACCTTTAATGTGCTTTCAGTTACATCAGGGTCACGCTGGTCTCGGCTGTTGTTTTATCGATAACAAACATCAGTTCACAGTATTCGGATTGCTCGCACACCGGGGTTGGATCATCCGCGCAGCAGCTGCCTGCAATAATGCCGGCATAGAAAATCCCGGTCTTGATGCGGATGTCATTTGCACTTTCAGTTACATTTAGAATAGTCGCACTAAATTTACTGTCGCTCACATAACTGCTTTGTGCCAATCCCTGTTGCAAGGGTAATTGGGCCGAATCCAGTTGCTGGATTTCCTGTTTAACTACCTGCTCGAAGTCATCGCTACCCCAGGCAGATAACGACTGCTTGAGTTTGAACATAACTTACTCCTTGCCGGGCCGGGGGGCTGGCATAAAGGGCGAGGGAAAATGAGTTACTGAACCTGTTTTGTTGTCTGTGGCAATAATTTTATTAATGCCTTCCTTGTCGACTTCATCGATGCGAATAATGGATTGCAAGGGAATGTAGGTACGTTTCACGCCTGCAAATTCGGCTTTTAGTTTTTCTTCGGATGGATCTACCAGCAAGGCGGAGCGTTCTCCGAAAATAATATCTTCCACTTCCAGGAATGCGTAGAGAAAATCCTGGGATATCTTACGGGCGTAGAGCTCGTAAATAGCGTTCTGGTTGTAATACTGGATGCGATAAATATTTTTGCTTTTCGAATGACTCATATTTCTTCAGCAAACAAATCATGTTCATTGGAATCGGTAATCTGTACCTCAATGAATGTGCCCGGCTCATAAGTGTTTTCGGTATCAACAAACACCATGCCGTCAATGCCAGGTGCATCCGCCTTGCTGCGGGCAATCATGCCTTCTTCATCAAGTTCATCCACCATCACTTCCATGGTTTTGCCAATTTTTTTCGCCAGTTTGTTGGCACTGATTTCCGCTTGCAAGGTCATGAAGC
>JBFHPZ010000234.1:0-4790 GCA_041592495.1 Gammaproteobacteria bacterium
AAAAACTCCCTGTTATCCATGATTCCCTTCGATAAACCCGCACCAAGTCGACGTGTCGCCCTGGCCTGGCGCAAGAGTTTTACCCGGCCGGAAGCGGTGGAGGCATTGCGCAGTGAAATACTGCAATGCAAACTGAACGGTGTCACCATGCTAGATAATGAAGCGATACGTTATTCATGAATAACCAGCCCAAGTTGATCGAGATGATGCAGCAACTGATCGCGACTCCGTCTATCAGTTGCATCACCCCTGCCCTTGATCAAAGTAATCTCCCGGTGATAGAACTCCTGGCCAACTGGCTGGACAGGCTCGATTTCAAAACCGAAATCATGCAGCTAGGCGGAGGCAAGGCCAACCTGATCGCTACCCGTGGCAGCGGTGATGGCGGACTGGTGCTGGCAGGTCATACCGACACTGTGCCTTACGATGAACATGGCTGGAAACAGGATCCGTTTAAATTAACCGAAGCCCAAAATCGCCTGTACGGCCTGGGCACGTCCGACATGAAAGCCTTCTTTGCTTTTGCCATAGAAGCGGCTCTGGCATTTGATGCAAAAGATTACAAAAAGCCCCTCATTATTCTGGCCACCGCCGATGAAGAAACCTCCATGTGCGGCGCCAAGGCACTGGTCGAACTGAGTAAGCCCAAAGCCCGTTATGCCATCATTGGTGAACCCACCGGGTTAAAACCGATCCGCATGCACAAGGGTATATTGATGGAAGGTATTCGCATTACCGGCGCTTCCGGACATTCCAGTAATCCGGCACTGGGGCACAATGCCATGGAAGCCATGCACAAGGTAATAGGCGAACTGTTATCGTGGCGCGAAGAATTACAGCAGAAATACCGCAACCCGATTTTCGAAGTACCGGTGCCCACCATGAACCTCGGCCATATCCACGGCGGCGACAACCCTAATCGCATTTGCGGCGCTTGTGAGTTGCATATTGATATTCGTCCCACGCCCGGTATTGGACTGGAAGACTTGCGCAGCCAGCTGGAACAGCGAGTAAAGAAAGCCCTGCCGGAACAGGGTTTCAGTTATGAAATCTGGCCCCTGTTTTCCGGTATTCCCGCCATGGAAACCTCGGCGGAATCGGCCATTGTCAAAGCAGCAGAAAAACTCACCGGAAAAACCGCCGGCAGTGTCGCCTTTGGTACGGAAGCGCCTTATCTGCAACAAATGGGAATCGACACTTTGATTCTTGGGCCGGGCAATATTGATCAGGCACACCAGCCGGATGAATACATCGAACTGGATCGCATTGAACCAACACTGGATTTATTGCGTAAATTCATTTATCAATTTTGTATCGCACCTGAATAATTCCACCCCGGGATTGTCAGGGGCGTAAAAGAAAAATGCGATTTTTCTTTTACTTACATTTTCGATGAGTTAAAACTTATTGAAAATGGCGGCATATGCTTATGCTGCAGAAACTCTGCTGAATTCAGGGTTTCCCTGTATTAATGTGTAACAAAAATAATATTTTACGGGACTCAATAACTTGATTGCATCTGATCAACAATACGTCGACTGGTTTCGCCGCACCTCGCCTTATATCCATAGCCACAGGCATCGCACCTTTGTGATTTCCTTTGGTGGTGAAGCGGTAGAGCACGAAGGCTTTGCCAATATTATCCACGACATTGCCCTGCTCAACAGCCTGGGTGTGCGCCTGGTACTGGTGCACGGTGCGCGTCCACAAATTGAACGCCAGCTACAACTCATGGGTATTGCATCACGTTATGAACAGGGCCGTCGCATTACCGATGCCAAGGATTTACCGGCAATTCAACAGGCCGTTGGCGAAGTGCGAGTGAATATTGAAACCTGGTTATCCATGGGACTGATCAACACACCCATGTCCGGTGCATCTCTGCGGGTGATTTCCGGTAATTTTGTTACTGCTCGCCCCTATGGCATCGTCAATGGCATCGACTTTGGTCACACCGGCGATGTGCGCCGCATAGAAAGCGATGCCATTCAGCAACAACTTAACCTGGGCAATATTGTTTTGCTATCACCCATGGGTTACTCACCCACCGGTGAAGCTTTCAATTGTCGTGCCGAAGAAATTGCAACCTTGACGGCGACTGCGCTCAATGCCGACAAGCTGATTTTCTTCATGGACAATGCCGGCGTGAAAAATGCCAGCGATGAAATTCAGCATCAGCTCAGCCTGATTGAAGCGGAAAATTTACTTAAACAAAATTGCAATGATGAACTCACCACATTGCATCTTGCCAGTGCGTTAACCGCCTGTAAAAAAGGTGTACGTCGTGCCCACCTCATCAGCCACAACACAGATGGTGCTTTGTTGCTGGAATTATTTACACGAGATGGCAGCGGCACACTGGTAACAACCGAAACCTACGAAGGTTTGCGTGGCGCCACCATTGAAGATGTTGGCGGCATACTGGAACTGATTTATCCACTGGAAGAAGAAGGCATACTCATTCGCCGCTCCCGTGAACAACTGGAACTGGAAATTACCAAATTCACGGTCATTGAACGCGATGGCATGATCATCGCCTGCGCGGCGGTGTATCCCTATGAAGAACATGTGGCGGAACTGGCCTGCATGGCCGTGCATGTTGACTATCGCGACCAGGGCCGCGGCGACCAGCTGTTGCATCACCTGGAACAGCAATGCAAAAACAAAAACATCGACAAGCTTTTTATTCTAACCACACGCACCGCACACTGGTTTCAGGAACGGGGTTTTGCCAAGGTAAGTATTGACGATTTGCCGGTTGAGCGCAGAAATCTTTACAACTACCAGCGCAATTCAAAAGTTTTCAGTAAAACGCTCTAGGCATACATGCTGAATTGTCCGATTACCCAGGCGGATTAACAAAATATTTATTATTGATCCGCCTGGGTTTTAACTGAAACTTCAACAATTCCCTTCATCAGCAATCGACACAACCCAATAAACTTTTTGAGCTCATCTTCGTTTAATGTTGTTGTTATTTTATCCACATACATCAAACCAATTGCCTGCTTCCCGGAAAACACCGACATCACAAAAAAACTGTCATTCGATAACATTAACTTCACCTGGTCCGGAACCATGTTCCAGTATTTCGCCCGATTATTATCGTTAATCCAGAGATAATTGGGTTTTTCCAGCAGCAGTTTGAACAGGCTCGGTCTGTCCAGTGCAATTTTAAAATCCTTCAAGTCCTTGACCCTGTCATCACAGGACACAAAACGCCCCACCAGCATTTTTAATTTTGATACCTTGACGGCAAACACCACCCGCTGGAAACCAGCCGCCCTTAAAACATCTACCGCCTGCTGTATCAATTGGGGGACTGTGGCTTTTTGCTGAATCATTTTATGCAGGTCTGAAATACTCCTGGCTACGGCGGGATTTGTTTCATACTTATCAGAAACGACTTTGCCTGTATCTTCGGCGGGTTTGATGTCTGGCGTCTTTTGGGATGGTTTTACAACAGTCGTTTTTTCCGTTGTTGCCACAGCAGGTTTATCCAGCTTATCTTCCTGTCTCTGAGGTGATTTATCTGTTCTGGCCGGCGTAAGGTCTGGTTGTAAAAATTGCGGATCGACATAAGCCTCATCTACCAGCATCGGTAACAACCGTGCCGGGGGCATATAACCCAGCATCTGAAATGTACCAGTCAGGTCCAATGCATTTTTATGCAAACGGGTTTCGACTTCGCCCGGTGATTTTCCCTTGTACTGCGCTATAGCCTGTATACATTGCATGGCCGCCTTATCGTACCAACTAACTGTCGTCAGCCGCGCCAACTGTGCGGACAAGGCTACGCCAGTTGCTAATGTGAATCCTGTATAGTTGGATAACAGGGCAGCTTCTGTTAATTCCGGCAAATGCCAGAGCGTGGCAAGTTGCGCCGACAGCTTTCTGATATCACACCCCAGCACCTGCTGTGCTGCTGCATCATAGTCCTGCTTTTTGCCATAACAGATTTTTTCAATCTGGATCATGACATCATCGCCATAACACCATAGCGCGAGCTCAGCGATATTCTGCAACAGTGCCGCGCATTGCATTTCTTCCGGTTCATGGGTGTTGCGCGATCTGGCCCACTCACTTGCCTGAAATGAGGCATGACAAGCCTGAGCCACATAACGTAAATAGCCCTGACGATTCAGTTCAGGCAATGCCATTTCATCAAGCAACCGCACTTTTTCCAGCTGTTGTTGAAATCGCCCTTGTCCCAGATGTGATAAGGCATTACTGAGGGTAGTAAGTGGAATACGACCTGATGCTTTGCGATCACCATTCGCCTTCTGAAAAAGTTGCACAGCAAAACCGGGATCAAGCAGTACCGGTCCGGTATATTGCGTTACAGAAAGCTGGGACTGCCCCATTAAATCTTGTAGTGCAGCACGGGTCGTTGCTAGCAGGGGTAATGATTTACTGCCTAGCAGCTGCACCCAGCCATTAAGATCATTCGGCATAAAAACCTGACTAAAAACCTGCAAGTATCAATGAGAACCAGGCTTTATCAGCCTCGACATGCCTGAGTATACGCAATCCACAGCTGGTTAACAGTTGCTCGGCATCCTGTCGAGTATATTTGTGGCTAATTTCCGTCAGAATATGATCATGCTTTTTGAAATAAAGTTTTTCATTTAAGCATGATACATCCACCTCATGGGATTTATCTGCCACCAGATACATTTCGATACGCCGATCCCTGCTGTTATAAATTGCCTTGTGACTGAATTTTTCCAGATCAAAATCAGCTTGCAATTTATTATTGATTACTTGCAATACATTCAGGTTGAATTTTG
>JBFHPZ010000235.1:0-4774 GCA_041592495.1 Gammaproteobacteria bacterium
CCTGACGGAAGTCGTCTATGGTCAACTCGGAATCGTGCTTGACGGCCTTTTCGCCGGTGCACGAGCTTATGACGAGGATTTGTGTCTTGGCTTTTCCTGACATGTTTATGCGGGTTTGACGGCGCTGTCAGTTTCTTGACCGCGTCGCTCCACTTCAAATCCGAGGTTACGCAAATACTCCGTGCGTGCCCTTTCCATAAACTTGAGATAGTTGGCGTAGTAAACCACGCCACCGGAATCTGTATCCTCGTAATAGACTCTTACCGGCCAGATAAAGTTCATCATCATTTCTACAATTATTATCTATTGCCCTGAGGCGTGAAATTCAAAAAAGAATTTTAATGCTTTTCAACAAAAGAACTGTGACAAGGATTTATTTATTCATTTATTTCATCAGCCTATCGGCTGACAAAAGTCTTATTCACCGTCATCAAATAAGTCACCACTGGCTTCAGCTTGTGATCGTGTTGGAGTCTTCAATCCAAAATGGCGATAGGCATTGGCTGTCGCCACACGTCCGCGGGGAGTACGCATCAGAAACCCTTGCTGAATCAGGTAGGGTTCTATGACGTCTTCAATGGTATCCCGTTCTTCACCTATTGCGGCTGCCAGGTTCTCCACGCCCACCGGACCACCTTCGAATTTCTCGATCACGGTCATCAATAACTTGCGATCCATGTGATCCAGGCCGAAGGAGTCCACATGCAACATATCCAGCGCCTTGCCGGCGACTTCCGCTGAGACCATGCCATCTGCCTTGACTTCGGCGTAGTCGCGCACGCGACGTAACAAACGATTGGCAATACGCGGTGTGCCACGGGAGCGATGGGCAATTTCACTGGCGCCCTTGTCATCAATCGACACACCCAGAATATGCGCCGAACGTTTCACAATCGCCGTCAAATCGGTGATGTTGTAAAACTCCAAACGCAGAACAATACCGAAACGATCACGCAAGGGAGACGTTAATGAGCCGGCACGGGTGGTGGCACCCACCAGGGTAAAGGGAGGCAAATCAATTTTGATTGAGCGTGCCGCCGGTCCGTCACCGATCATGATATCCAGCTGATAGTCTTCCATAGCCGGATACAATACCTCTTCCACCACCGGTGACAGGCGATGAATTTCATCGACAAACAACACATCGTGGGGCTCGAGATTGGTCAGCAGGGCCGCCAGATCACCCGGCTTTTCCAGCACCGGGCCGGAGGTCTGGCGCAGATTCACTCCCATTTCATTGGCAACGATATGCGCCAGGGTAGTCTTACCCAAACCCGGGGGGCCAAAAATCAGCAAGTGATCCAGGGCTTCGCCACGCTTACGGGCTGCCGGGATGAATATATCCAGCTGTTCCGCCGCGGCCGGCTGGCCGGAATAGTCCTTGAGATATTTCGGTCGAATGGCACGATCGATGGACTCATCATCGCGGGATTGCACCGCCGTGATTAAGCGTTCTTCTGTCATCGTTTCACCGCTGCCTGCAGGCTGAGCCTGATAATATCTTCTGTCATCAACCCTTCAGTGGAAATGGCGCGCACCATACGACTGGCTTCCTGGGGTTTATATCCCAGGGCAATGAGGGCACTGACCGCATCTCCGGAGGGACTGGCCGCTACCGTCGCCAGCGCAGGGCTCATGCCGCCACTGCTCTCGGTAACCACTTCGTCTTTCAGGCGATCACGCAGCTCCACCAGCAGACGTTCTGCCGTTTTCTTGCCAACACCGGGCAAACTGACCAGTGCGGCTGTATTGTTTTCATGGACACAACGGATAAAATCCTCGGCACTCATGCCGGACAGGATAGTAAGCGCCAGTTTTGGGCCGACACCACTGATCTTGATCAGGGTACGAAACAGGGAACGTTCGGATTCGGTGGCGAAACCGTAAAGCAGATGGGCATCTTCCCGCACCACCAGATGGGTATGTAAAGTGACATCCTGGCCCTGTTCCGGCAGCTGATAGAAAGTGGACATGGAAGCACTGACCTCATAGCCCACACCCTGAACATCGATGAGCAACTGGGGCGGTTGTTTTTTAAGCAGTTTGCCGCGCAAACGACCGATCATAACCAGCGCCCCCGATTGCGACGGCGCTGAATGCCCGGTATCTGTACCTGCAACTTGCGATGATGGGCATGGCACAGTGCCACGCCCAGGGCATCGGCTTCGTCTGCCTGCAAGGTTTTATTCATTTTTAATAACATCCCCATCATGTGCTGCACCTGCTCCTTGGTGGCATTACCTGTTCCCACCACGGCGCTTTTTACCGCCTTGGGTGTGTATTCACTGACCTGTAGCTGTTGTTGCACGCCGGCACAAATCGCCGCACCCCGCGCCTGCCCCAGCTTCAGGGCGGAATCGACATTCTTGTTTACAAATACCTGTTCTATGGCCATTTCCACCGGTTGCCATTCGGTCATGATTTCACTCACCCGGCTGAAAATGTCACCCAGGCGCTCCGGCAGGCTGTCGCCTTTGACGTAAATACAGCCACTGAATACATAGCGACTGTTCACGCCATCGGAGTCGATGATACCAAATCCCGTCTGGCGCGAGCCGGGGTCAATGCCGATGATGCGGACGCTCACCCCTGGGCCTGCAATTGTGCCATGACGTCATCGGAGAAATCGGCATTGGTATGAACCTCCTGCACATCATCCAGCTCTTCCAGCATATCGATCAGTTTCATTATTTTCTCTGCATCTTCCAGCGCCACTTCCACATCGACGTCTGCTTTCTGGATAATCTCGGCAGACTCCGGTGTAAGACCGGCGGCGATCATGGCATCTTTTACATCGGAAAAATTATCCGGTGAAGTAATGACATCAATACTGTTATCCGCGTTGACGATAACATCCTCCCCACCGGCTTCCAGCGCCGCTTCCATAATGGCATCTTCATCACTGTCAGGGGAATAGGTCAGGATACCGGTTTTCCTGAACATATAGGCTACCGATCCGTCCGTGCCCAGATTACCCCCGTTTTTGCTAAAGGCATGGCGCACTTCGCTCACCGTGCGATTACGGTTATCGGTCATGCAATCCACCATGATTGCCGTACCACCGGGACCATAACCTTCATAACGCACTTCTTCATAATGGGTGTCTTCACCCTCACCCGTGCCGCGTTTAATGGCGCGATCAATGGTGTCGCGGGTCATATTGGCGGTCAGCGCCTTATCAACCGCAATACGTAATCGGGGATTGGCATTGATATCACCACCACCGCCCATACGCGCAGCGACGGTAATTTCTCGAATCAGCTTGGTAAAAATTTTGCCGCGTTTTTTATCCTGTGCGGCCTTGCGATGTTTGATATTGGCAAATTTACTATGCCCAGCCATGCATACCCTCGTTACGAACTCAAATCACTTTATATGTGCTTACAAGACAGGCCATGCCTGGCCGTTGGAATGGCACCGAGTTTAACATTGTGCGCCCCGGCCGTCATGGTCAGGGAATTCAGGTGGGATCAAGTAACAGGTTGGTGGCCTCATCGCCAAACTTGCCGGCGCGCAAGAAGGTAATCACCTGATGAGCCACGCGGGGCGAATACAACAAGCCAAAATGACTCACCGGCAGGGTGATGTAATCGGTGGCACCACCCAGATAGGTTTCTTCCACTTCCACCGTGCCGTCATGGGGTGGCCGTAAACCACCAATAAACAAACCCACGCCCAGGGGCAGAGAGCCGGAAATAATGCCCAGGTCACGGACCTTAAGCCATACAGGTCGGTCCCCCAGCAAACCATTTTCCACACTGCGGCCCAATAACCAGCGGGTAACTCGTCGCTGGTACAACCGATGGGCCACCACGCTGCCATTCACCGGCGTACCGAGAAACACAATACGCCCCGGCTTTTGCATGAGGTGTTTATCGAACAGGTGCAATACCACCAGACCACCCAGGGAGTGGCACACAAAATGCCGCACCGGGGCATTAATGGAACGGGCAAAATGAGCGAGTTTTTCGGCATTTTCGGCGGGGGACGCCTTGAGACTGGAGTATTTAAAAATATGGCAATCATAATTGGCGGCGGTGAGTTGCTGGCGTAAACGCCACAATTCAGCACCGTTTAACCAGATTCCATGGACCAGGATGACCGCTTCTTTCATGGGGATAGAAACTAACCAAAAGGACGCGAAAGATAAAGTGTAATTTTAGTTAAGACGTGAATCAGGCTAATAAACTTCAGCCGTTGCCGGAGCCATTCTGAAGATGTAATGATTTTGAAATCAGCTCAATGGCGTCACGATTGGTCCAGGAACCGCATCGCGCCATGGCTGTTGCCGCATCCAGCCATTCAAAATATATGTGTTCGTTTGGGTTCAACTGGATATCACAGACATCCGACAGTTTCACTGCAAACACATACTCACGGTTTTCCTGCACATCCGGATGATAACGGCTACGCCAGGCGGGCAAAATGGGGAAGTGATTTTCCCGCGCCAGGCTTACCGGCTCAAGCTGCAATCCGGTTTCCTCTTCTAGTTCCCGACGCGCCGCTGCTGTTGCCGATTCGTTCCATTCCAGGCTGCCGGTAACCGATTGCCAGAAACCACGGGGCTGTTGTCGCTCCATTAGCAGAAATTCACCGGCTGTGGTGTACACCACCACCAGTACCGACTCGGGACGTTTGTAAGACGGATGGTCTTTTTTATCAGGCATGAAAGCGTTATATGACAAATGCGCGTGTTTGACCATTCTTCGTAAAGAAGGCATTTGACCAGGCAGGCATTCCCACGGAGACCGTGGGAACGAGATGCTTATACCGC
>JBFHPZ010000236.1:0-4762 GCA_041592495.1 Gammaproteobacteria bacterium
ATACACGACTCATGCCGTACAATGCCTGCTCAACCATGCGTTGATTACGATTGATTAAACCCAGCTCGAATGCGCGGTGGAACTTTTCCTGTGCAGACGGCCATTCGCCTCTCTCGACATATGCATGTGCCCATTCGAGCAATGTCGACATAACACCAACCGGCTCGGCCATATATCGATAACCGTCAAGGGCCTGTGTGTAATAGCGATCACTCTCTGCAACATTACCGACATTGTGTAACCGCTTTGCCTTGAATCTGTAAAGACGCAGCTTGTAATCAATATCGGTGTGAGTGGTTGTTACAAGCTGTTCGTATCGAGTTAACCATTCATTAAAGTCTTGATTGAGGACTTCTGCCAACCTTACCCGATTTATCAATAAAGCGGCCATCAATGACTTGTCTTCGAAGGCATTTTTCAACATGGGTTCATCATATTGCTGCAACACCCTTGCCGCAGCATCATAGTTATTTTTCAATAAGTAAACTGATGACAGCATAATGTCGCGATAAACTGTCTGTTGTTGCGATTGATTATGCTCAACCAAAAAATCCAGCTGGGTTAATCGCTGTAATGCCGCATCATATTGTCCCGCTGCGATTTGTACTTTACACAAATTCAGTTCTGCATTCAGCACACCTTTATAGTCATTGTATCGGGCATATATCTCCCTGGCCTTATCAAACTGACTGAGGGCAGCGGCATAATGATAACGCTGGTAATTTTCAATGCCGGCCTGCATAAATTGATCCGCCGATTCCTGCAAGTAAGGCTTTTGCTCAGGTTCCGGTTTTGTTGCACAGGCCGTTAAACTCAGGAGCAGTAGAATTAGAATGATTTTTAAAACAGGCATTGAATTAATCATGATCGGGTAATGGATTAATGAGAGACTGGCCTTCCGCCGGTTTGTTGATGGCTGATGATATGGGCCATATTCTTTGCGCGGCCTCTATGGTGGCATTGGTTTCATCGACAGCAGACTGGATTTTCTGCATCACAACAGGCACCTGCCCGGCTTCAGTATCAAGCTTTGACATAAAGGCATCCATGCTACGGGTCGCTTCTTCCAAATTAGTCACAGCCTGCTTAAAGGTATCCTTCATTTCAGTATCATTAACCAGGGCGCCTACAGGGCTTTCCTTGCTATTCATTTGCATTGTAAATTGATTGAGATTGTTGGCCGTATCCTTGAGTGACACCAATATCTGATTAATCGCTTCAGGCTCGAATGAACCAACAATGGTGTAAACCTCATCGATGATGCCATTAATCTTGTTCATGACCTCTTTAGCTTCGGCAATCACCTCATCTATAGACGTTGTTTCTTTGATTCGAATAAAGGAATCCTTATCAATCATGGCCTGGTCAGGTGAGCCCACCGTAATTTCTATAATGGATTTGCCAAACAAGGTTGCGTTCAGGCTGCTAACCTTGATTTCCGAATCCTGACGAATCAGACGATGATAACGTTCAAAAATGCGCATAGTGGCCTGAATATCATTGTTCTCGGTAATATCGATTGCCGACACATAACCCACTTCAATGCCGGATACCTGGATCACGGTTTCCGTACTCAAACCCTGGGCCGTTTTCAGCTTACCGTAAATCACAAAATACTCTTCAAATAAATTCTGCTGTTTAATCATGAAGAAAAACAGAACCAGCAATATTACCGCAGCAGTTAGTACAAACACGCCTACCATTTGTTCCTGAAAACTGTAACTGGTGCGATGTATATAGTGTGAGGTGTGATCGGGCCGGGTAATTTTCATAAGTTAGTTTACGTAATGATCCTGCAGGTATTGAATGACTTCTTCGCTTTCGGAAACCTTGATAGCGTGCCTGTCATTAAATTGCAGCATAAAACGCTGCATCACAAACAAAATACGATTAGCATATTCCATTACAAATTTCAGTTTACTGGTATTGAACATTAAGGTCATATTATGATTTTTTACATATTCAATCACAAACACCATCAGCTTATCTGCTGATTCAGCATCCAGCTTCCTGAATACATTATCCAGTACCAGTACGCTGGGATTCATCAGCAAAGCCCGTACGATAACAACCTGGCAATAGGCATAGTCATCGAGATAGGCAGGCAAACTGTTCAGATTTTCCATGTTTTCAAAACCAATGTCTTGTAACAGACTTTTGGCTTTCTGTACCAGTTCATCCCGAAGGCCCAGCTTATGATACAGCGATGGCATTAAAATATTTTCCAGCGCACTGAGAACAGATAATAATGCAGATTCTTCGTTCAGATACGCCAGATTGACTCGCATGGATTGCCATTGCGGTTTACTCATGACTGACACATCCCTGCCGAATATTTCCAGCTTTCCCTGTGATGCACTATCAATACCGGCCAGCACTCTTAACCATCCGGACTTGTATTCCATATCGGGACCAATAATGCCGACAATGGATGAACTTTGAATATCAATATTAACAGCTGAAGCGGGATTCCCTTCAACAAACTCCGGCCTTAATTGACGCCCGCTAATCAATATGTCATTAGCTGTCATAACATCATCACCGCTACAATACCATCAATAACAAATAGCATGACAAGTATATTTACAATGGCACGTTGCGTTTGTTGCGGCACTTCTGTGGGTGACTGCCCAACCTTTAATCCGTGATAGCAGGCGGTCGCCCCTATCACCAGACCAAATAAAATATTTTTTACCACAAAAATAAGCAACACCAAGGGTTCGATATTATCGGTAATCTTGAACAGGAGTTTGAAATGGGTCGGTGATAGCAAAAGCCCGCTAATGATTATGCCCGTGACCAGTGTTAGCAGCGTAAAATACACGGCAACAGCAAGTTGCGAAATGGTAACACCGAGGATGCGTGGCGCAATCAGGTAATCATTCATATCCATACCCATCAATTCCATGGACTGAATTTCCTTGTGCAGCTTCATATTGGCAATATCCACCGTGATCGCCGAACCGGTTCGACTGATTAGGGTGATGGCTGCAATCATGGGCCCGACTTCGAGACCGATGATATAGATGAGTATGCCCAGGGTATCGGTGACACTTTCAAACAGGGCAATCATACGAAAAGTAAACACGAACCCGGTAACCAGCGCCAGGAACAGGATGGTTGGCATGGCATCGATGCCGGTGAAAATTATTTGGGTGACCAGTGGACGATAACTGTGACGACTGAAAACGCGTATATGTCGTATCCAGTCGATAAGTGCAAACAAGGTGAATGTTGTTAGATTGATAAGATAATCCAGCTTGCGCAGCAAGAGTGAGCCTGGCCATCCCAGTAATCTGTTCCAAACCTGTGTTGTCATATCATTTCTAAACGGATTGCTTCATTGCCATTAATAAATCACGTTGACCTGGTTCTCACCCGCCAATGCTGTCAACCGTGTTAACAACTCATCACTGGGTTGCACTTTCCAGCTCTCACCCAATGACAATACGGCACGTGCATCGTTTTTCATATAACTGATCCATACCGGGCAATCACCTTCACGGAAGGGCTTCAATACATTGCTTAACTCGGCTACAAACCCATTGGCCATTTTAGCTTCGCTGAGTTTGATTTCGAGTCGTTGTGCATAACGTTGCCGGGCTTCGGTAATGTCATAAATATCCTTGGCAGTGATGCGATAACCACCAAAGTAATCATCATAGGCCACATTGCCTTCAACGATGATTAATTTATCCTTGTTAATCAGGTAACCGTATTTCTCATATTGCTCTTCGAAAATACGCACTTCAATACGCGCCGTGCGATCATCTAGAACTGCTGAGACAATTTTGCCACCGGTTTTGGTTTTGCGAATGCGCATACCGATCATCAATCCCGCCAGTTTGTAATCCTTGGCATTCTTCTGCGACATATAGCCCTGGCCCGAGGTGATGCCGGTCAGATCCGCCAGCTCCCCTAAGGGGCAATCGGTAAACTTGCGTAATTCTTTTTCGTAGCGCTCTATGGGATGACCGGTGAGGTACAGGCCCAGGGTTTCCTTTTCCAGACTCAGGCGTTGCTCTTCGTCCCATTCAGCTACGGTGATTTCATCTACCGGTGCAATATTCTGCTCATCGGCGGAGGAGCCAAATAAATCGTCCTGACCAATACGAGCGTTTTGCTGATATTGCTCTGCCATCTGCACCGCGTCCTGCAGGCGCGCCATGAGGCTGGCACGATTCGGCCCCAGTTTATCCAGGGCACCGGCCTTGATTAGCGACTCCATGACCCGCTTGTTAACCTTGCGACCATCGACACGACGGCAGAAATCGTACAAGTCGTTGAACGGACCGTTTTGCATGCGCTCTTCTATGATGCCTTCCAGCGCACCCTGCCCGACACCCTTGATGGCACCCAGACCATATAACACCTGACCATCATTGGGTACGCTGAATTTATAAATGGAGCGATTGATATCCGGCGGTAACACATCCAGACCCATGCGATGACAGTCTTCGATCAGGATCACCACCTTGTCGGTGTTATCCATATCCGCCGACAACACGGCAGCCATGAATTCCGCCGGGTAATGGGATTTGAGCCAGCAGGTCTGGTAAGACAACAGGGCATAAGCTGCCGAGTGGGATTTATTGAAACCGTAGCCGGCGAACTTTTCCATCAGGTCGAAGATATAGGTAGCAACGCTTTCATCCACGCCACGCTCTACCGCACCCTTGCGGAATATCTCGCCCTGTTTGGCCATTTCTTCCGGTTTCTTTTTGCCCATGGCGCGGCGTAACAAATCGGCGCCGCCGAGGGA
>JBFHPZ010000237.1:0-4760 GCA_041592495.1 Gammaproteobacteria bacterium
AAAGCCTTGCGCTGCGGTGGAGAACTATAATGCCTATCCCACACAGGATTTACCTGTTGTCTTTCGTGATTCACAGCATCAACTGCAATGTGATCTTTTACACTGGGGGCTGATTCCCTCCTGGGCGAAAGATCCGGGTATTGGATTTAAAACCAGTAATGCCCGCTCCGAAACCGCTGCTGATAAACCCTCGTTCCGCCATGCATATCGACATCAACGTTGTCTGGTGCCGGTTGATGGCTGGTATGAGTGGAAGCGGGAAGGCAAGAACAAGCAGCCTTTTTTTCATCATTTACGGGACGGAAAAGTTATCTGGCTGGCGGGTTTATGGGAGCATTGGCTCAACCCGGAAAGTGGGGAGCCCTTGTTGAGCTTCACCCTGTTAACCAGAGATGCAAAAGGCAATGCCGAAAAAATTCATGACCGTATGCCGGTTGTCATGAATCCGCAACGTGCGAAAAATTGGCTAGATAACACTTATCATGACAGGCAAGGCATAGAATCAATGATGCATTATTTGCCAGACAATGATTTTGAGATTTATCCTGTAACCCGGAAAATGAATTCACCGAAGTTTCAGGGTGTTGAGTGTATGAGCCGATTAAGCCAGGCTGAAAATAATTAAAGGGATCAGCGGGCGCAAAACGTAACGGGTCAGAGCCTTTAAAGGTTCTGTTTGGCAGTATTAAAATCCGTCATGCTGTTACTGAAGTCCTTGTAGGCAGGTGGCCTGTATTGCAGATGACAGTAATAATTCTGCTTTGTGCCGTGAATGATTTTGTCAGGTTTGAATACAAAATCCTGCCAGTGGCCGGCATATGTTGGGTCATAAGTGCCTGATGTTTTCCAGAAATCCGGTAGTACATCGGCCACAGCAATCTTTTTGATTAACTCTGCAGGCGCGTGTTGGCTTTCGGCGATTTCCCACTGTGCCCGAATATCTTCCTGTGTATAGACAAGGAGCCTGTAGTAATCCTGTTTATTTTCGCCAAACAGTACAAAGCCGTTGGGCTCCGTTGTCAGGTAGTATTCATGGATATTGTTGTCTCGACATATTTCCGAGAAATAATCGGCAAAAGAGTCTTCGGACATTAAATTGGGGATATCTGCGCCCGAGCAGTAAAAGCGTTTATTAATCTCGCGAAAATAGGCCTGTTGTTGCTTTTGTATAATGGCATTCAGTTTATCGCTGAGGTTGATATCGCTTTTGTTTAAATAGCCACAGATGATGCCGTCATTTAGCGCATTGATGGCATCGCTGGTGTCGAATACGCCGGTTAGCAACACTTTTCTTGTTTCGGGTCTCTGGATCTTGCTGCACAAATCAAGGCCATTGATTGAGGGCATTAAATAATCCACTACGACAACGGATGTTTCGTGAAACCGATAGGCATTGAGCGCCTGTTCTTTAAGGCATGAAAAATCCCACGGGACCAGTTGTGTTGACAGGGAGCCGGCCTCATCTGTTGGTGTGCCGCGACAGGATTCATAGATACCGGGATGATGCAGTGTGTTAATTTCAGAAAGTGCTTCATTAACATCTGTATAACATTTGAACAGGATATCCTTATGCAAATGCCTGCTGAGGCTATCCAGAAAACTGATGTCATCGTCAATTAATATGACTTTCGTTGGGTGATAATAAGGAAACATGTTTTTCATTCTTTCTCTATCCCTGGAAAGCGTAAAATAAATTCGCAATATTCTCCTTCCTGCGAATCTATTTCAATACTTCCACCAAAGCTGTTCATTACCCGGTCGCAAAAACCCAGGCCAAGGCCATAGCCAACGCCTTCAGGTTTGCTGCTGTAGAAATTGTCAAAAACATAAGGCAGATCCTGTTTGGAAATTCCGCTGCCCGTGTCCCTGAAATGGAGATAATTCATATTATCCTCGTGGTCCATCCATATTTCAATGTGCCCTTTCATGGCGCTGGAAATGGAATACAGTGCATTCTTCAGAAGATTATAAATGACATAGATAAACAAAACATTCGAGCCGTGAAAGTCAAAGTCAGAGGATTCCCTGAAAATTATCTTGTCCTTCTCGCCTTTTTGAAACGGATAGTTCGATATGGCCTCATTTACACATGAGCTGATTGAATAAATACTGTAATTCTTTGAATCAATCGTTTCAGAGCGCAAGTTTGTCAACAGCATGTCAATGGTGAAATTGGCCTGACGAACAGTTTTATTAATATTGTTGCTAATATCTTTCGGAATATAGTGGCTGATACTTTTTGCATCCATATTAATGGTGGCCAGGGGTGTGCGTAATTCATGGGCGATATTCGCTGCCAGTGCTTTCAATAGGTTAATTTTTTCTTCATGCTCCCTGGTTAGCACCTGATGCAGGTTGGTCATTAATTCTTTTTTCAATAATGCGTAGAGAAAAATGCTGAGTCCAATCGTGATGAAAATAATTCCGGGAGGATAAAACTCAGCCCCGTAATTGCATAAATAGTCTACGGCTGCGAAAGTGTAAATTAGTAAGCTGACGAGGCAGTAACGCAGTTGTTCCCTGAAAAGACCAATAGCTTCTTTTTGTGTTTTATATATCAGGTACAAGCCCCGCATGGTAACAATGATGGTTTGTACTACATGTAACGGGTGTAAAAAACCGGCTTTCGGATATAATCCGAAAAAATAGCTGTAATGGCCTGAGACGAATATATCGGTGAAGATAATGAAAATAGCAAAGATGCCTGCAATGATGTACGAGTAGTAAACATATTTTCTTTCGCTATGAATATTGGCTATTTCAACAAGAAAGTGATAAATGCTGGTAGGAAGGAAAGCAATGGGTAAGTAACCAAGCTTAATCAGCACATCCGCAATGGCCGGATCAGTTACCTGAAACAGTATGGCCCAGGTGAATTGCCAGACAAATGTAGTGGCACAAAGTGCAATGAACGCAAAATGGGAGCGATGTCTACTAAATTTGAAGTTGACAACAAGTCCTGCTGCCAGGAAATATAATGCGACTGCGGCTGGGAATATGGAATAAATCATGCAGTGTTTTCATGTGACTCTGATTGCGAACCTTAGTCGCTGTTCACAATCAGAGTCATTTGTTAGTTGTTATCAGTGAATTTCATTAATTGCATTCTGTAGCATAGAATCTGACCTTGTCCAGAATTTCTTTGGGAAATCGTACAGGTTTTTTACTTTCAGTATCTATAAATGCTATTTTTTGACTTCCCTTTGAAAGTAGTTGGTTGGACTCCATGTCAAAGAATCGAAACACCAGATCAAACGAAGCAGCTTTGATGTGTTGCGTGTTCAACAGGCATCGAACCTTCTGGAATGGCACGATAGATGCAACATAATCATTGGTGGCTGATCGTGTTACAAGTGATCCCTTAAGTTCGAACATATTCTGGCAAACGCATTCACTGAACCACTTTTCGCGGCATAATCCCTGCCATTCAAAATAACGCGCAAAATATATATTGCCATAAGCGTTGGAGTCCTTTAGATAGGGTATCAACTCGTATTGCCAGGTATTAAACAGTTGATTTTTGCTTTCGGCAAGGCACAGGATATTGCTCATGATGGTACTCCGGTATTATTTATAATGAACACAGGCAGTTTACCTTGATATAGTTAAAGGCTGCACTGTGTCCTTGTTTGCAATATCCGGCTGATCATGGAAAACCTGAATCAAGGAAGTGTCCTTCATGAATTAAAGGGGCGGCAATGCTTCAGAGTTCTTTAAAATACATGCGCATGGCGGCAGAGCAGGAACCCAAATATATATTTCAGGTCTCATGGTCGCTGCTCTATAAACAAGTGTAAACTATTAAAAGCATATGCGGAGTCGTGTTATGAGCAAAAACACTGTGGTTGCAATTTCATCGATTGTGTTACTTGCTGCGGGTGCAGCGGGTTACTGGTATTGGAAAAATCAGGAAACTGATATTGAATATGCTCAGATAGAAACTCCACGTCAGATAGCAGCACCCGCTGCACCAGTGGAAGAGGCCGCCCCGGCTTTCCCGCTTAAGTTAGAAACCCCGCCACCCGCTCAAGCACCTTTGCCGCCTTTGCCGGCTCTGGAACAGAGTGACAGTTTTGTGCTGGAAGCGTTGAATACCCTGTTGTCTGATCCAGATCTGGTGAAAATCTTCATTAGTGAAAAACTCATTGAAAAATTCGTTGCCAGTATTGATAACCTGCCCAGCAAATCACTGCCGGTTAAAATCATGCCCATTAAAACTACCGGTGGCAGTATGATCACAACGGGTAGTGAAAGTGATCTGGCCATTAGTCCAAAAAATGCCGAACGCTACCTTGCCTATATCAAGGTGCTCAATGGTTTGGACACCAAACA
The DNA here is from genome assembly GCA_041592495.1 of Gammaproteobacteria bacterium. GTDB lineage: Bacteria > Pseudomonadota > Gammaproteobacteria > SZUA-229 > SZUA-229 > JBFHPZ01. The sequence goes on from JBFHPZ010000237.1 coordinate 4,333, forward strand.
ACTGGTACAACTCTATCTGCGTCTGTATCCATTGATGCAACAGGCTTACGAAGATCTGGGTTATCCGGATAAATATTTTAATGATCGTCTGATCGAGGTTATTGATCATTTGCTGGATGCGCCCGATGTGGTCGGGCCAATAAAACTTGTTCAGCCCAAGGTGGTTTACAAATTTGCAGACCCGGCACTTGAATCACGCAGTATTGGCCAGCGTATTCTGATGCGCATTGGCAGTCAGAATGAGGCTGTACTCAAAGCAAAATTACGTGACATAAAACTTGAAATTAAAAACCATATTCAGGACTCAGAGTCCTTAATTATTAATACGGACTGAAATCACCGAGACCCGCTATGCCCCCAATCTTTACTGATATCGAAGCCCGCATCATTGCTTGCCTGATGGAGAAATCCATTTTCACACCGGATCA
>JBFHPZ010000238.1:0-4740 GCA_041592495.1 Gammaproteobacteria bacterium
CCCAGCCCGAGCCCCAGCAACACACCGGCACAGAGTGATTTGGTCACCCGACCCTGTAACAGGGAAAGAGTTTTTCTTTTATCAATTTGCTTTGTCATCTTTACATCTCCACCATCATTTTGGTTTTCATTTTTTGTATCCGGACATGATTGATATCCGGTGACAGACGAAGATCCACCGCAAACGGAGCTTCAATGTCTTCGTCGTGACGATCCAAGTTAATGATCGCGGAGAGCCAATTCCAGAGATTTGTTCGTCAAAATTCGTACAATTACCACAGAATATTTCTGTCGTAATTTCAACGAGATAGCGCCATGCAAAAATAATTTCAACGAAAATTAACGAAGACAGACAGCACCCTGACAAACAGGATTGTGGGTGGGATCATTTTCCGGAAATGGAGGTACGAAAGGTTTCCAGCTGCTGCAGAAGTTTGTCGCGATAGGGCGTGGCCAGCTGCCCGGTTTTCCTTAACACAAATTCCGCTGTGTCGATGACCCGTTGTCGCCGGGGGTTCTGCGGGCAACTGTCCAGCTGTAAATATTTATCCAGCGTCCGGGTGGTGGGTGTGGACTTGTCGATGTACACCGGCCAGATTTTACTTTCATCCGCCAGTTCCAGCTTGGTCTTCCCCAGGTCATGCTCCCAACAGGCCAGGGCCGCGGTCATCACCCCTACCGCCTGCTCACGCAGCATAGTCTTTTCATTTTCGGTGGTGCTGGCCTGAAGCGCCAGCCTGTCCACATTAGCCAGACCGGCGATGAGTCCCGGATTATTTCGCGCAATTTCAAGAAGGCTGCTCAAGGACTGCTCAATGGCATTCATACGCTGTTCGCTGGTACCGTCTCCGATACCATCCCTGACTGCCTGGCGATGGTTCTCCATAACGGGACTCAGCACAACGGCATAAGCCGAGCCACTCATAACCTCCAGCGCATTGATCACGGTGTCGCTATTGAATATCCGCCCATCCTTGTGGACACAAGCCAGACGCGGATAATGCTGAGTTCGATCTTCCGTTGCCAGCCCATCTACTTTACCGAGCAATTGGGCAGCATCGTCGGAAAATAAATCCGCAGCTTCCAGCTCCGACATCTCATCATGGCTGTAACCAAACAACCGGCTTGCACTGCGATTAAAATAAACCAGCTCATGATCATCACCGAAACACAGGATGGCGCTGACATCCAGATCCAGCAGTTGCTCCAGGTCATTGGTGCGGCGTTTAATCTGGTTGGCCATGGCATCAAAACTGTCAGCGAGCACCGCAAATTCTCGCAAGCCTTTTTTATCTACGGCCAAATCCAGTTTGCCTTCCGCCATTTGTCGCATATCCAGAATCATGCGACCCAGCGGAACAAATAAAAATCGGTTAAACAGCCACAGGGCAAATAACAGGGTAAATAAGGTCAGCAGCAAAAATCCGCTGGTTGTCACCACTTGTGTTTTCGCCATGGCGGTATTCAGGCTGGCCACATTTTCATAACCGACAATACGAAAAGCCGGCTGCCCATCGGAGGCCGGCATCGTATATTCCACTGGTAAGTAACCTTTGATGTTGTCACCCTCATTGGTGCCAATTTGCTCACCGGATACGGAAAAAATACTCACCGGTGTTTTGGTGATTTTGCCAATATCCGGAAGATTGAATACCGGATTAATGACAATTTCCAGATACGCCACCAAATGCAAACCACCGACAGGTACCAGGGTTGAATTGAGCGGCCCTTTGGGAGATAGCCATAAAACATCCTGCGCTTTCAAACGTTCCACACCCCTGCGCTGTTCGATCGATGAACGCAATTCATTGGGCATGGTAGTCAACAAACCCTGCAGGCCTTCACTACTTTCCGCAACCAAATGGTAATCCAGGTCATAGACTCTGATTTTGGCCAGACTGATATCGGAAAAACCGACAAAGCCACTGACGAAAGGATCATCCAGTAATGTCACCAGCGCCCGGTTATCTCGCCGCTGCTGTTGATGCTTGATCGCCTGAATCAGTTCAGCACTGTGTCCCAGGCGCATACCCAGATCAAAGGTAACGGTTCTAACCTCTTTCAACATTTCCTGTGAGGCCACTTCAATCACACGTGACAGACTGTTCATTTGCGCATCGAAAGCCGCCTGGCGAAAATAACTACCCGCAAGCAATGACAATACCACCGCCACCAGACCGATCATGGAAAAAATAATCACGGTTACGGTTTTAAGGGATAAGGTTTCTATACGCATAAAAAACAAACACAAATGACTGTTGTGTATTTTTGCATTGATTAGTTAGTGACAACCGGCAATTTCTTTTCTGTCCATTCATTCCAGCCGCCACGAAACCAGAACAGGTTTACATAGCCCCAGGCCATGGCTTTAGTGACTGCATCGGAGCTGCGTTTGCAGCGAATACCGTTACAGTAAAACAAAATTTCCTGGTTTTTTTGCGGCGCCACTCGTTGCAAATCCGGTAAAGTCATATCGGTATTCAGCATGCTTATGGCGCCCTCGATATGCCCCTTGAGGTATTCGGTTTTTTTACGGGAGTCAATGATGATCAGATTTGGTTTCGACAGAACCAGCTCAATGACCTCTTCGGCAGTGACGGTTGTTGCGCCGGGAATGGTTTCTGGTGCCACCGGTTTATTATCCGCCCAGATACGGTCAGCACATAAAATGCAGATGGCCGTTAAGGATAACCTGAAAAAACCCAACCTGTTTCGATGCAACATCAACCACCACACTTACAACAATTCAATGAATATCATTTCGTTGCAGCCACATTTCCAGCAGGGCCAGGTGCCAGAGTTTACTGCCCTGCAATCGCGTATGATATTTTTCCGGTTCCGCCAGCAGTTTTTCGACATAGGCCGACTGAAATAATCCACGCTGTTTTGCGGTGTCGCTGTGAAGAATTTCGCGCATGAAATTCAGGAACTCACCGCGCACATATTTTAAAGCCGGCACCGGGAAATAGCCCTTGGGTCGATCAATCACCGCATCAGGAATCAAGCCGCGAGCAATTTTTTTCAGTACATATTTACCGCCATCCCGCAGCTTCAATTCCGGTGGCATGCTGGCGGCCAGTTCCACCAGTTGATGATCCAGAAACGGTACACGCGCTTCCAGCCCCCAGGCCATGGTCATGTTATCGACGCGTTTTACCGGGTCATCCACAATCAGCGTGGTCACATCCATGCGCAACACCTTGTCGATATATTCATCGGCATCGGCTTCACCAAGCAATCGGCTGACAGTTTGTGCCGTGTAGTTATCCCCATGGAAACGGGCATCGACTGTTTGCAAATATTCGTCATGATCACGATCGAAATAACGATTGGCGAAACGGCTTAGATCATCTTCGTCACTGGCTTCATGCATTTGCGGAAACCAGAAATAACCGGCAAATACTTCATCCGCACCCTGACCGCTCTGCACGACCTTGATGTGTTTGGATACCTGTTCCGCCAGCATATAAAACGCAACCGCAACCTGACCCACCATTGGCTCCGCCATGGCATCCACCGCCAGCGGCAAATAATCCATCACTTTACTATTCTGAATAAAAAACTTGTGATGGTCTGTACCAAAACGCACCACCACCGGATCGGAGTATTCAAACTCGCTACCCTTTTCTTCCGGCTGGTCTTCAAAACCCACGGTGAAGGTTTTGAGATTGCCAACACCGGCTTCCGCCAGCAAACCGACTAACAAACTGGAATCCAGGCCTCCGGACAACAACACGCCCACCGGCACGTCCGCCACGGTTTTACGTTTTTCCACCGCCGCTTTCAGACTTTCATGAATGGCATCAATCCATTCCTGTTCGGTGCGGGATTCAGCAGGACGTGTAGCATGCAAACGCCAGTAACGTTGTTCATGACAACTGCCATCGGCACGGAAACACATGAAATGCGCCGGGCGCATTTTTTTTATGCCATTAAGAATGGTATGGGGCGCCGGTATAACCGCATGTAAAGTGAGCTGATGATGTAAGCCAACGGGATTGATACTGGTATCCACATCACCGGCGGCGAGCAATGCCTGGATATTGGATGCAAAACGTAAACGCTTACCATCGAAGCTGTAATACAGAGGCTTGATGCCCATGCGATCACGCGCCAATACCAGGCGCTGTTTCGCCATATCCCACACCGCAAAAGCAAACATGCCATGCAGGCGTTCGACACAGGCATCACCCCATTCGGCATAGGCTTTTAAAATAACTTCGGTATCGCCAGTGGAAAAAAAGTGATAGCCCTTGGATTGCAACTCCGAACGCAAGGCCGGTTAGTTGTAAATAGTGCCATTGAATACCAGCGCCAGCCCCAGCTCCTGATCCACCATGGGCTGGTTGGCGTGTTCGGATAAATCAATAATGGACAGGCGTCTATGTCCCATGGCCACCGGCCCATCGGAAAAGCTGCCGCCATGATCCGGTCCACGACGTTCCAGTTTAGTCATCATACGATGGGTTAAGGCAAGGTCTGGTGCTACACCATCGAAACGAAATTCACCGCATATTCCGCACATACTAAACCCTGAATTCAGTGTAAAAAGATTTAATGATACTAATCACCCTAAAGAAGATTCACAAGCCTATAGTGGACAACAAAGGCCAGTGTGCTCGTATGGCTAGCTCATCCACATCAGTTCAGATAAGATTAGGCAATGAAACTCGCCACTCTGGAACAAATATTTCAAACCCTGAATCAAGCAGGAATTCGTTATCTTATTGCCGGGGCATAG
>JBFHPZ010000239.1:0-4732 GCA_041592495.1 Gammaproteobacteria bacterium
AAGGCCATACATGGTTGAAGTACCATCCAGGCCTTCATCTGCCGTTGCTGCATGTTCGCGAACCATGGCCTGGTGTTCCAGCGTAATTTCCATATCGTTGGCGAAGGTCAGGGTAAATGAAGGGTTCAGGCCAATATTGAAAGCATAGGGATTGTCATCGAAAAAGATTTTTTCCAGCTTGATATTCAGCGATGCGCGCCAGTTTTGAGTGGCAATCAGCCCCGGGCCGGTGGTCAAACTGAGTACATGCAGGTTGTAATCATTTTCCTCAGCCGTATGCACCTTGCTGTAGGCGGTTGCCTGGGTTTGCCATTCCATATCAACGGCTTTGCCGGATATATCAAATGGTTTGCTTGCCCGGGAGCGATGTGAATAACTCAGCATAACGGTTGCGCCTGTACCGCTGGTCTCGGTAGTGGAGACATTGGGTGTTTCAGGTGCCGGTCCAAGATTGACATTGGAATCACTGAATAGGCCGGTTGAAATAAACAGGGTGGATGATGTGCGTTTTATGCTGGTTTTCTCATCGCTGCCTAACTGGGCCAGATAAGCGGTGATGGATAGCTTTACACTTTCCGGTGTGTCGGGGGAATTCAATACTTGAGTCAGTTGCGCACGTGCTTCTTCAAATCGGCGTGCCTGGTGATAGGCTACGGCCAGTTCCAGACGAGCACGGTGCAGACCTGGCTGATTGCTCAAAATAGATTCAAAAAGTTCGATTGAGCTGTAAACCTGGCCACTATCCCGGAGTTGTAATGCCTCCTCGAAAATGGCTTGCGGATCCATCTCCTCTGCATGAACTGAAGAAATAATGCCAGCCGTTAAAGCTATAGCCGACAATGTCCGTCTAATAATCATTTAAAAATCCCCTTGAAAATATGGCACTCAGTTTTAGTATTTGGATGCAATATTGACGCCAGCTGGAGATTTTTGCAAGAAAATGCCCGCGTGCGATTATGCTGCTATCGAATGGCTGGACGAAGGCAATGCAAGACCCTATGATGCAGGCACAATAACAATATGTGTAGAGACTTATAGTGGTGGCAATAACCAGGCTGAATGATGTGCGATGGTATTTGGCTTTCATTTTTTTGCTGCTGGCAGTTTTTAGCGGTTCGGTGAACGCAGGCCTTTTCGGTTATCGTGAGACACCGCGAAAGAATCTGGATATATTCCCCCAGTGGCTGTCTGTACTGGAGCGGCATATCAAGGAGAATGTGCCGGAGGGAAAATGCCAGAGCCACCTGCTTGATAGTTGCCATGTAAAACGCTGGCATGAATTCCTGGCTAGCATTCGCAGTTTACCCGCACTAGAACAAATTCGTAGAGTGAATGAGTTTGCTAACCAGCAGCAATATATTCTCGATATCGAAAATTATGGTGTGGAAGATTACTGGGCAACGCCAAGGCAGTTCCTTTATAACAATGGTGATTGTGAAGATTATGCGATCACGAAAATGTTATCGCTCAAGCAGCTGGGATTTGATATTTCACGCATGAGAATCGTGGTATTGCAGGATACCAATCTGCGAATTCCACATGCAGTACTGGCAGTCGATATGAAAGGCGATACCCTGATTATGGATAACCAGGTCGAAGAAGTTATTTCACACCAGTATATCGTGCACTATGTTCCAATTTATTCTGTTAATGAAAAACAATGGTGGATGTATCTACCTGATTGAGTCATGAAATGTTTACTGTGAATAAAATAGGCACTAAAACCGGTATTGCTTTTCTTGTTGTGTTCTTCGTGCTCAGTATCGTATTGATATTGAAATATATTGAAAAGGAAAGAAGTCGTGATTTGACTGGCTGGCAGTCGCGCCTGGCAATTCTGGTGGAAATACAGCGATCAAAAATTGAAGATCAGCTGGCAGAGCGGAAAGCATTGCTGGAAGAACTGGCCTCCAATCCATCATTACAATTATATCTGTCACAATACAAATTACTGCAAGGCTCGAATGATGAAATCATGCATGCACAGTTTTCGCATTTGAGAAACTTATTGAGTGCCACCGCAAAACGGTTTGATTTTGCTGAAGCTGCCGGCAAGGATTCATTAAACACCGAATTTCACGATGAAAAACACTATGGCCTTGCAGTGCTGGGTGACGCTGGAGAACTATTGCTGGCGACGCGCGGCTTTCCCAAGGAATTACCAGTTTTAAATGAGTTGGTTGAAAATGCCTTTGCTGACGGTAAGCCGGTGTTGATTGATATGTTTTCAGTAGTAAGTAAGCCGGTATACGGGTTTATTATACCGGTGCATCCGGTGCAGCAGTTGCAATCAAATAAAGCCATCGGTGCCGTGATGGTTTTGCTGCCCGCAAACGAGCTTTATGCGCGGTTACAAAACACTCATGTAGATACCAGGACCGATGAGACATTGCTTGTTACAAATCGTGACGGCACTGTTGTTTATATGAGTACGTTGCAACAGGGCTTTAATGTTTTTCATCAAATGCCATCCAATAACAATGAGCTGGCTAGTGTGTTTGCTATAGATCACCCCGGTGGTTTCTCGCAAAAGCGTGATTATCAGGGGATTGAAGTTCTGGTAACCGGGCGGAAAGTAGCCAATACGCCCTGGACCATTGTGCAGAAAATAGCGACGGCAGAAGCGTTAGCGGAATCCGACAGGCATCAGCGATTTTTGCTAACAAGTTTTTTGTTGTTGACCGCATTTATCACCGTATTATTCATTGCTATCTGGCGGCATAGTACAAGCCTGCGATTGCAAAAAATTACTTCCGCACTGGAAGCAAGAACGGCATTGCTGAATGCAGTTTCCGACAATATAAATGAACATATCTTCCTGGTTGATGATGAGGCGAATTTTGTTTTTGCCAATTTATCCATGGCAAATTGCCTGAGTGTTAAACCGGATGAGGTGGTAGGTAAATCCATGGCCAGTGTATTGGGCACTGATGTGGCTGATACCATAGCGCAATTGTCATGCGAACGTGATAGCGGCAGCATGCCCTGTATGGTGTCCTTGCCCATTGGACACAGCGAAGAAAATACTTATCACGTTTCAACAGTAACCTTGCAGCAAGGTGAATACAGCAATACCAAATTATATGTGTTGCACGATATTACCAATCTTAAACGTGAGCAGGAAAAACGCGATAGACTTTCCCGCGGCATCATTACCACGCTGGTCAAGGCGGTTGATTTGCATGATCCGTACTGTGTCGATCATTCAGAGCGAACACGGGAAGTGGCCATTGCGATTGCTAAGGAATTGAAGCTGGATAAGGCGCGTTACGATACGCTTGAGCTGGCTGCGCTGCTGGCAAATATCGGCAAACTGTTTGTACCCAGGGAAATTCTAACCAAGATGGAGCCATTGACTGCTACAGAAAACAATATTCTAAAGAAACACGTGGACTACTCTGTTGAAATACTGCAGCAACTGGCATTTGAAGGTCCGGTGGTAGAGATAATTGCACAAAAGAATGAGCATCTTGATGGCAGTGGTTATCCGGCCGGATTGTCAGGAGAGCAAATAATGCTGGAAGGGCGTATTCTTGCGGTAGCCAATGCATTTGTTGCCATGGCAAGTTCCAGGGCCTATCGTGAAGGCAGAGCCATCAATGATGTCATTGATATTTTGCTCAAGCAATCCGATAGCCAATATGACCGGCATGTTGTCGCTGCCTTATTCCATATTGCTGAAAATAAAACTAACTGGAAGCAGTGGCAGTCCGTCAGTAAAACAACCTAATATTAGTTATTTATTAACTACTGTTTGCGTTTTTCAGGTTTCACAGACATTATTTCTTTCTTACGCTGAATTTATCAGGTTTTCATAATTAACAGCATTTGGCTGTAAGCTACGGAATATAAAGAGGATTTTTAAAAGAACAAGGAAGCTAAATGTGAGTTGTAAAATGTAAATGCGGCAGTGGTGTCAGGAGAATTGAATAATCATGTATGAAGTATTTTTTGGGCTAAAGGAAAAACCCTTTTCATTATTGCCAGACCCGGAATATCTATACCTCAGTCCCAAGCACCAACGTGCACTGATTTTGCTGGAATATGGCATGATGAACCAGGCGGGATTCAGTGTTATTTGCGGCGATACAGGTGCCGGAAAAACAACGCTTATTCGTCGACTGTTAAATGAACTGGGTGAAGAAACAACGGTTGGTTTGATTACCAATACACATCGATCATTTGGTGAATTATTAAACTGGGTGCTGCTGGCTTTCGGTCTCGACGGTGAAGGTAAGAGCAAAGCTCAAATGCATCAAATACTCATTGAGTTTTTGATTGAGCAATATGCGCGTAACCGTCAAACTGTTCTGATAGTTGACGAAGCCCAGAACATGAGCGCCGATACTCTGGAAGAGTTGCGCATGCTGTCGAATATCAATGCCGACAAGGATCAGGTGCTGCAGGTTATTCTGGCTGGTCAACCAGCACTTCGTGAAACCCTTCGTAAACCTGAATTGATGCAATTCGCCCAACGCATCGCGGTGGATTATTACCTGGAATCATTGAATCTGGATGAGACCAGGGAATACATAAAACACCGGCTGCATATCGCAGGTACTGATAATGAAATTTTCACACCTGAAGCCTGTTTTGCAATATACAAATACAGTGGTGGTACGCCCCGAGTAATCAATCTATTGTGTGATACCGCATTAGTCTATGGTTTCGCAGAGCAGACTAAAATAATAGATGCAAACCTGATTGAAGACGTGGTCAGGGAGCAGCATCG
>JBFHPZ010000240.1:0-4727 GCA_041592495.1 Gammaproteobacteria bacterium
ATTTTACTCCGGTGTGCACCACCGAATTCATTGCCTTTGCAAAACGCGCCGAAGAATTCAGAAACATCAATACCGAGTTACTGGGTTTATCGATTGATAGCCACTACTCCCACATAGCCTGGGAAAGAAACATTAAGGAAAAATTTGGTGTGGAAATTACTTTCCCCATCATCGCGGATCTGGACATGAAGGTGGCAAAATCCTATGGCATGATTCATCCGGGCGCAGCTGACACCTCTGCTGTACGCGCAACCTTTATCATCGACCCCGAAGGAACATTGCGCGCCATGGTGTACTACCCCATGACCAATGGCCGATCAATCGATGAGTTTGTGCGCCTGGTTAAAGCCTTGCAAACCTCCGACAAGCACAAGGTGGCGACACCGGAAGCCTGGCAGCCTGGCGACAAGGTAATAGTACCCCCGCCTGCAACTGCACAAGCAGCAGAAGCGCGGGTTGCAGAAGACTATGAATGCGTTGACTGGTACTTCTGCAAAAAACAGCTTTAAACCAGTTATACACATACAAAGCAGAGGGACTTTGTCCCTCTGCTATATATATGGTTATTCTGTTTATTATTTAGCTAAACACCCATAGAATGACCCTATGCAAATAGTCAGCTTACAACATGCCTGGGAAGGCCAGGCAGATTGTCGAAACTGCGCGCTTAGAAATACGGTGCTATTCGCTGGTCTCGGCGAAAATGATTTCGAAAAAATCCACAAACCGATTGATCAATATGTCCTGCCTGCCGGTTCTGTTTTGTATCAGGAAGGTGATGACGCCAAATACCTTTATACCCTGCGCTCAGGCGTTATCAAGTTAACGCAATATCTCGCGGATGGTCATCAGCGCATTGTGCGCCTGGGATTCTCATCGGATGTCATTGGGCTCGAATCGATCCTCGAACCAAAATACAAACACAACGCCATTGCCGTTCGCGATATCGAAGTCTGTCGCATACCTGTTTCTGTTATTAATGAGTTAAGTGCGAGCAACTATGCATTACACAAAGAACTGCTGAATCGCTGGCACCGTGCCCTTAACGAAGCCGACACCTGGATTACGCAATTATCCACCGGTACCGCCCGCCAACGTATGGCCAGCCTGCTGCTTAAACTTGCAGAAAAACATGGTGAAAACAAGTGTGAATTATTCAGCCGTGAAGATATCGGCTCCATGCTCAGTATCACTACGGAAACCGCCAGCCGCACCATTGCAGAATTCAAACGCAACAAATTAATCGATGGCCACCAAAACCTCTACTCCCTGGATATAGACCGTTTGTCGTCTATCCTGGCAGATTGACAATTGTCATTGAGCTGATCACTTCTTAGTCAATACACTGATCCCAGGTCAAACTGGCATAGAAAGGTTGATGATTTATGGGCAACAACAATCATGCTGAGACCGGAAATCCACCGGGCATCATAAACCTGCTCAGATCTAACAAACTGTTGCGGGAAATCAGTGTTGTTTTGTTCATTAAATTACTACTCATCTATGTACTCTGGTTTTCGTTTTTCAAAACAGAAAACCAGCCTCCAGTCACCATCCACACGATCGATGAAAAAATTCTTGGCCAGCCATCCCGTATTGACCAGGATCACTTAAGCCCTTCTAAGGAGGTCATCCGATGATCACTGAAACCGTAGTTGATCTCTCACGTTTCCAGTTTGCGATCACTGCCATGTATCACTTTCTATTTGTCCCGCTGACACTGGGACTCGCGTTTATTCTGGTCATCATGGAATCCGTCTATGTCATGACCGGCAAAGAAATATACAAGGACATGACGCGCTTCTGGGGAAAGCTGTTCGGTATTAATTTCGCCCTCGGCGTTACCACCGGATTAACCATGGAATTCCAGTTCGGCACCAACTGGGCCTACTACTCCCATTACGTGGGCGATGTGTTTGGTGCACCGCTGGCAATTGAAGGCTTAATGGCATTTTTCCTTGAATCCACCTTCATCGGTTTATTTTTCCTGGGCTGGGATCGCCTGTCGAAAGTACAACATCTTACGGTGACTTTCCTGACCGCACTGGGTTCCAATTTATCTGCCCTGTGGATTCTGATTGCCAATGGCTGGATGCAATATCCGGTGGGCGCGGAATTCAGTTATGAAACCATGCGCATGGAAATGACCAGTTTTGCGGATTTATTTTTCAATCCCGTGGCGCAGGTTAAATTCGTGCATACGGTCGCGGCCGGTTATGTCACCGGCGCCATGTTCGTACTGGGTATCAGTTCATACTATTTATTAAAGGGGCGCGACCTGGCGTTTGCCAAACGCTCCTTTGCCATTGCATCCAGTTTTGGTCTGGCTTCCATTTTATCCGTGATCGTACTGGGTGATGAAAGCGGTTATGAAATTGGTGATGTGCAAAAGGTAAAACTCGCTGCCATCGAAGCCGAATGGGAAACTCATGAACCTCCCGCTGCGTTCACCCTCATCGGCTTTCCCAATGAAGAAACCCAGACCACCGATTATGCTGTGAAGATTCCTTATGCATTGGGCTTGATTGCAACACGTTCCGTGAGCGAAGAAGTTAAAGGACTGAAAACCTTAATCGCGGAACATGAAGTACGTATCCGTAATGGTATCGGCGCCTATGCCCTGTTACAGAAGTTGCGTTCCGGCGATTACACCGAACAGGACAAACAGGACTTCGACAGTGTTAAACAGGACCTGGGTTATGGCCTGTTATTAAAACGTTTCACAGCAAACGTCACCGATGCGACTGAAGAACAAATCAAACAGGCGGCACGCGAATCAGTACCGAAAGTGGCCTCGCTGTTCTGGACCTTCCGCATCATGGTACTGGCAGGCTTCATCATGCTGTTCATTTTTGCCGCCAGCTTTTATTACTGCGCTAAACGCGTGGTACATAAAAAGACCTGGCTGCTCAAACTGGCCCTGTGGAGCATTCCCTTACCCTGGATCAGTGCCGAAGCTGGCTGGTATGTGGCGGAGTATGGTCGTCAACCCTGGTCCATCGCTGAAGTGTTGCCAACTCATTTAAGTACCTCGTCACTGCAATCCGGTGACCTGATAACGTCCATCGCCGGCTTCTTTATTTTCTACACCTTACTGCTGGTGGTTGAACTCTATTTAATGTTCAAGTTTGCGCGACTGGGGCCCAGCAGTTTGCATACCGGCAAATATGATCTGGAAAGCACAGGTGCATCCGCACTTGAAACCCAGCCACAACAGAAAAGACTAGAGGACTAGGATCATGATATTCGATTACGAAACCGTCAAACTGATCTGGTGGATTCTGGTGGGTGTTTTACTCATCGGCTTTGCCATCACCGATGGCTTTGATATGGGCGCTGGTGTGCTGTTACCTTTCCTCGGTAAAACCGATGAAGAACGTCGCGTGATTATCAATACCGTAGGTCCCCACTGGGATGGTAACCAGGTCTGGTTCATCACCGCCGGTGGCGCCATTTTTGCCGCCTGGCCTGCGGTGTATGCCGCCGCGTTTTCCAGTCTTTATTTTGCTATGTTGCTGGTATTGTTTGCCCTGTTCTTCCGACCGGTGGGATTCGATTACCGCAGTAAAATCGAAGACAAACGCTGGCGCAATATCTGGGACTGGGGTTTGTTTGTCGGTGGCGCCGTACCGGCACTGCTCTTTGGTGTTGCCTTCGGTAATGTATTGCTGGGCATACCGTTTCAACTGGATGAGTTTTTACGCCCCAGTTACAGCGGCACCTTCATTCAACTGTTGCATCCCTTTGCCTTGCTGGCCGGTGTAGTCAGTCTGTCCATGCTCACCATGCACGGCGCTAACTGGTTGCAGATGAGATCGGATAACCACATCGCGCAACGCGCAGCACGGGCGTCCCAACTGGCAGGGATTATCGTCATAGTCAGTTTTGCCCTGGCCGGTATTTGGGTTGCTACCGGTATTGATGGTTATCAGATTATCACTATGCCGGCAACCGATGCCATGCCTAATCCACTGGCAAAAACCGTGGCCGTGGGTGATGGCGCCTGGATGAGCAACTATGCCAGTTACTCCTGGATGATACTGGCGCCGGTGCTGGGTTTTGCCGGTGCTTTACTCAACATACTGGCTTCACGGGCCGGTCGCGGTGGTTACGCCTTCTTGAGCAGTTCAGTCAGTATTGTTGGTGTCATTCTCACAGCAGGCTTTTCACTGTTTCCGTTCATACTGCCATCCAGCTCCAGCTATAACAGCAGCCTGACCTTGTGGGATGCCTCATCCAGTCACCTGACATTAACCATCATGTTCTGGGCCGCGGCGATCTTTGTGCCTATTGTGCTGAGTTATACCGTCTGGACCTATCGCGCCATGTGGGGCCGGGTCACAGTGCAGGAAATCAAAGATCATTCCCATTCAGCTTATTAATTAAAGGAGACAAGTATGTGGTACTTCGCCTGGATTCTCGGTGTTTTACTGGCAGTGTCCCTTGGCATCATCAATGCGCTTTGGCTGGAAGCCACAGACGCCATGGATGACCAGGACCCCAAATCATAAACAACCATGACTGATCCCTATTCATGGTTATACAGCGGCCCCGCCAGAATGGTTTCCTTTCTGGGGGCCGCAGGGTTGAGCGGACTGATACTGGTTTATCCGGCCTTTGTTACCGGTTCGGATAATCAGGTGAATCACGGCATGCTGACCTTGCTGCTATGGGGTATTGCCGCCGGTTTTGTTCATGGTATTGGTTTCAAACCCGTCAACGAGTTC